>CAZKEL010000123.1:0-1804 GCA_964551815.1 uncultured bacterium | reverse complement strand
CTGTTTCTTTTTTACTCAAATCCTAAAAAGTACTAATTATTGTGAAGAACCATATATAAAATTCCTAAATTTCCACAGCTAATCATCCTAATAATCTAATATGACAGACAAAAATTTATCTTACGGAAGTTATCTACAACTAGAAAGACTACTTGATAGTCAAACCCTAAAATCAACTCAATCGGGCAATTCAGTCCATGATGAGATGCTATTTATAATCATCCATCAGGCTTACGAGCTCTGGTTCAAACAAATTCTGCATGAATTAGATTCGGTGCTGGATATGTTCAAAGGGAATTATGTGCAGGAAGAAAACTTGGGCACGGTGGTAAATCGTTTTGACAGAATCATAGAAATCCAAAAATTATTAGTGAATCAAATTAGTATTTTGGAAACTATGACTCCTATGGATTTTCTTGAATTCCGGGATCTACTCACACCATCTTCAGGATTTCAATCCGCTCAATTTAGGCTAATCGAAAATAAGCTGGGCATGCAGGCTGAGGATAGAATCCAATATGGTAAACAGCGCTATGATAAGTTTTTAGATGAGGCTGACTCTAAAACGGTATTAAAGTCAGAGGAGGATGGTTCACTATTTAATTTGCTTGAAAAATGGTTAGAGCGAACACCCTTTCTTCAAATGGATGAATTCAACTTTTGGGAATCCTATCAAATGGCCGTTGAGCAAATGATTCAAGATGATATTGAGCGCATTAAGGAAAATACACAATTCGATGATGAAACCCAAAAAAATAGTTTAAAACAATATGAGGGAATTAAACGGACTTATAATGCGCTTTTTGATGAAAATAAATATGTCCAGCTACAAAAAGAAGGGCACCGCCGACTTTCACAAAAAGCAACATTAGGTGCATTATTCATTCAACTTTATCGAGATGAACCCATTTTACAGCTTCCTCACCGTTTATTAACCCAGCTTATAAATGTGGATCAACTATTTACCTCATGGCGAAATCGGCATAGGCTTTTGGTATTCAGAATGATAGGTGTAAAAATTGGTACGGGTGGGTCTACAGGTAATGCTTATTTAAAGAAAACAGCAGAGAAGCATTCTGTATTTAGAGATTTTGCTAATTTATCTACTTATATTATTCCAAGGTCGTCATTGCCAACTTTACCACAAGAACTTAAAAAAGAATTGGGATTCTACTTTACACATGGAAAATAATTTGACTACTTCACTTAAAGGACTCAATACCCTCATCTGTGGCGCTACTTCAGGAATTGGCAAAGCAACATCTATTGAATTCTCCAATTTGGGCGCCAATGTTACCCTATTTGCCAGAAATGAAGATAAGCTTAAAGATACTTTATCAACACTCACTTGTAATGAAAATCAATCCCATCAATATTTAGTAGGAGATTTTGATAAGAGTGATGGAATTAAATTGACAGTTGAGAATCATATTGAAAATGGAAACCAATACCATATTCTCATAAATAATTCTGGGGGACCTAAGGGTGGACCCATTGCAAAAGCGAATCCTGAAGAATTTATAGACGGATTCAATCGCCATTTAATTTGTAATCATATTTTATTTCAGGCTCTCCATTCAGGAATGAAAAATTTCAACTATGGACGTGTCATCAATATTATTTCTACCTCAGTAAAACAACCCATTCCCGGATTAGGTGTATCAAATACCATTCGTGGAGCAGTGGCATCATGGGCAAAGACGCTTTCATTTGAAGTGGGTGCAGATGGCATCACCATAAATAATATCCTCCCCGGCTTCACTGATACTGAACGATTATCTTCATTAATTGATGCAAAATCTAA
>CAZKEL010000122.1:0-1822 GCA_964551815.1 uncultured bacterium | reverse complement strand
CTCCTTATTTTGGCCTTGATGGACGAAAACTGCCTCTCCGAAAGGAGGGGCAGTTTGTGTTTAGCTGTAGTTTAACAGCGACTTACCAATCTTTAAATGGCGTACGGGATAAGTTAGAATTCAAATAGCGGTAATCGGCTGTTACTTCTTCCCCCAGCCAGGGAGGTTTTTCGAATGCTTCATTTTCATCATCTAATTCAATTTCAGCTACAATCAGTCCGGTATTTTCTCCCTGAAATGCATCCACCTCCCAGGTATGTCTGCCGTAGTCAAGCACATAGCGGATTTTTATAATAGGAGAATAAGCGCTAAGTTTCATCATGGACCTGGCTTCATCAACGGGAATATTATATTCGTACTCACGGTTCACCCGCTGGGATACTTTTGACTTAACAGCAATGGAGGCTTGAAGCCCTTCAATCCGCACCCGAATGGCAAGATTTTCTGCAATAGTTAAATAGGCTTGATAAATTTCAACAGATGCAGCATTCTCTTTAAACACATCAGAAGTTACTAAAAATTTTCGTTCAATTTCAAGGGGCATATTTAATATCCGGCAGCGTTGGCATTTTTTCGACTATCAGCAGATCCATAGTAATAGCCATCTTTATACTGAATACAATTCGCTTCTCCAATGGAGCCTCTAAACTTCACTCCATGGCCACGATCCTCCAATGCCTGAACTGTCTCTGAAGAAAATCCACTGCTTTCAAACTGAATCATATCAGGCAGCCATTGATGGTGAAACCGAGGCGATTCAACGGCATCCTCTATATACATACCAAAATCTATCACATTCATAATTATTTGAGCAGTAGTAGTGATTATAGTGGATCCTCCCGGTGAACCAAGGACCAAAAACAATTCTCCTTCGGGTGTTTCCACAATTGTAGGTGACATGGAACTGAGCATGCGCTTCCCCGGCTCTATTGCATTAGCTGCATTGCCTACAAGGCCATACGCATTAGGAGTTCCCGGTTTTGAGGAGAAATCGTCCATTTCGTTATTCAATAGAAAGCCAGCACCACCTACCACGATACCGCTGCCAAACCAACCGTTAACGGTAGTAGTGACACTGACGGCATTCCCCCATTGATCTACTACAGAAAAATGGGTGGTTTCTTCAGATTCATTATAATGAAAGGGGATATCTCCATGTGTAATATTTTCTGACGGAAATGCCTTGAGTGAATCTACCGACTCCCACCTTTCACCGGCATAATCATCTGAGATGAGTCTGTCTATGGGGACTGGTACAAAATCCATGTCTCCCAGAAACTCAGCTCGATCTGCATAGACTCTTCTCTCCGCTTCCGCTACATAGTGGATATGCTGTGCGCTGTGATATTTCAGGCTATCCAACTGAATATTCTCTAATTGATTCAGGATGCCGGCAATGGCTATACCCCCGGAAGAGGCCGGAGGCATGGAATGTATTTCATACCCACGATAATCAAAGGTGATGGGAGATCTCTCAACAACCTGGTAGGTTTCTAAATCCGCCTTGGTTATCAACCCCTCTGTTCGATGCATGCAGCTTATTAATAAATCTGCAGTTTTCCCACGGTAAAATTCCTGCCAACCTTGTGTTGCAATTCTCTCTAAAGTTTTTCCTAAATCCTTTTGCACAAAGGACTCACCCAACTTAAAATGACCATCTTTAGAAAAGATTTTACTACATTCAGGATCATTGCTTAAATAGGCATTATAATATTCTGAGTTGAAGTAATTCATATTGAGATAGTCTAAAGGAAAACCATTTTCAGCAAGCTTTACTGCAGGGCTTAACAGGGTTTTCCATTTGGCAGTGCCATAGTGTTGG
>CAZKEL010000121.1:0-2097 GCA_964551815.1 uncultured bacterium | reverse complement strand
CTGCTGACTATACCCAGGATGGTATGGTAAATATCTTAGACCTGGTGCAGATTGCTAATCACATTCTGGATAACAGTTAATCCAAAAATTCAATAACCAATAAAATAGCCCAATCCTTTGATATTATCATTGGATTGGGCTTTTTCTTTTCTCCTTTCTTTAAATCTATTGGGAAGCGCTTACAATATCCGGTAGTTTCTCTCTGCTTCTCATTCTGCTCATAGCAATAATTTTTTTGGAACAAAAGGTTGCTGTACCCTCTTCGATTTTTGCAACATTATGCAAATGAAAGTTTCCATGATCTTTTCTGCAGGCTCCTTTACACGTTACAGCACTATGTACATGGTCAACTTCGCAATAAACAGGACAAGCATAAAGGCTGTTTTTTTGCAGCATTACCATTGTTTGTGATCCATCTTCCATTTCTAATTCATATTTTGTCGGTTTTGTAGCATCGTGGTAAAACCCAATTCCTGCTCCTATGGTCAATATTAAAATCGTCTGTATCATTTCCCTAATTCTTTCAAATTTATCGTTTATATCATTTCACACTCCTTAAAAGATATGTCTTAATTTGCATCCATTTTTTCGTCGAGATCACATAATTTATTAAGGGAAAATAATTGTGATTCCCATCACAATTTAATTAAAAAATGTATGAACTATTTTATTAACCTTATATTTACAGAGCATACTTATTCAGTAGGTGTCGAGGAGAAGGTTGGATATTATATTTTTAATAATATCTATGTATAGTATTGATATTTATAGTTTTATAAAATTATTAGTTAAAGTATTACTTTAATTACTTGCATTCATTTATCTAATAGCTGTAATATTGTTTACAATCAAAGCTTCATAAGGTCTTTATCTTGTGAATTTAGAGCTTTGACATAGTTTTGGGCTAAAATATTTATGGTTGATGCATTGTATCAGCGATAAAAATACATAAACAAAAAAGGAGAAACATAATGAAGAATGTTAAGACACTCTTGATATTCATATCACTCACAGCAGTTATTTTTGCAAGTGAAACTCGGGTTAATGCGCTGGGAGGAGCCGGATTTTGGGCTGATGATTATGCAAATATAACTACCTTTCCTGCATCTGTAAACAACCACAATGTAGCTTGGACAGACGGAAGCGACTTCACCTCCGTTTGGAACAATGAAGGTACCACTTGGGGATTCGCTGGTGGTTCAGGTGATGACATGGCAAATGTTTGGTGGGGTAATGGAACTTATGGTGTGAATTTTGGTTTTGGAATGGCACCAGCAGTTGAGGCAGAGCCAGCTGTGAACTGTGAAGATGAAACAAATACTTGTGATGAATATAAGGCAGGATCTGATGCTGTTGATGCTAAATCTTCTCTGAATATTGGTTTTGGAATGCCCTTAGCTGGTATGGATTTTGGTTTCACCTATGGAATGGGGTGTGATGACTGTGGTGGTGGTGCTGTTGGCGTAAATATTAGACGGGCACAGCAAGTATGGCTGTTTGAAAATATCCTCGTTGATTTCGAAATGGGAATGGAAGGCGATAATGCTACAGAAGATCCTGCTACTATGGGTCTTGGAGTTGATCTTTATAAAAATACAACATATGATAGTGGAATTAATAGCTTATTTGGATTAGGATTTAACTATGATTCTGAGGGTGATAATGATCCAGCCATGGGAATTGTGTGGAACTTTGCTGTAGAATCCGCCATGACTGATTGGGCGACCCTCCGTATTGGCTACAGCCATAATTATGATTTTGCATCAGGTAATGCGGATGTTATAGCAGCTGATGCAGTGACACCTGTGTCCTGTGAAGATGAAACAACGACTTGTGATGAATATATGGCAGGATCTGATGCTGTTGAACAAGTTGGCGGTTTAGTGGTTGGACTCGGTTTTAACTACGGATCATTCAATTTAGATATGAATGTTTCAAGTTATGAAAAACTCTTCACTAACCCCGGCCAGTACATCACAGGGAGAAATGAAACCTTAGGTGGAAATTGGACCATCAGTTATAACTGGTAATTAGTATTCCATTTGGCAAGTTTTCCTCCTCCTCCGGCTTGCCAATTACTGACAAAAAAGCCCGGCC
>CAZKEL010000120.1:0-2321 GCA_964551815.1 uncultured bacterium | reverse complement strand
AGCATAATTCCAGCTGGCAGTTACTGAATAGGAAGTGGTGGTATTCCCTTCCGGTTGGGCTATATCTCTGATGTAGGTCCCTGTTAATGCGGATAGTTCCCAGGTTCCCACCAGAGCGCCAACAGAGGCTTCAGCATCATCTGTTTCACAAGAATAGGTTAAGAGAAGTAGTGGTGCCATCAGCAGTAAGCCTGATAACTTGAGTATGCGATTCATGATTAATTCCTTATTAATAATTTTTTGGTAATGAAGAGGTTAGAGGAGATTTTCCCCCAATACCCTCAGCCTGATTGACGGGTTAACTTAGCAAGGTAAATTCACACAATCAAAATATTCTTTCCCCAAATTTTAATTAATTTGACTAATAACAATTGAAAATTCTTGTAAATTTTAGCATTCGTTAGGGGTGCTTATTATAGGAAGATAATGAGCTGAGAACATACCCTTATACCTGATCTAGATAATACTAGCGGAGGAAATATGAAAATCACCTTCTTTCTTACCTTACTCATTACCTCTTTATCAGCTGATGCTTTTACCCTGGAGGGTAAAGTTTTAGATAAAGAAACCCAACAGCCTGTTTCGAATATTAATATACTATTTGATGGCAACGGAACAACAACTAACCTTGAAGGAGAATACTCACTCCTTTTGGATAAACCTGAAACAGAGATCACCTTTTCTCATATTGGTTATGAAAAAAAAACGGTTTTAGCAGGAGATTTACCTCCCATCCTCTATCTTTCACCCTTACCTATTCAGGGAATAAATATTCTTGTCCGTTCAGGATTGCGGGAGGTCTCTCTGCTGAACTCCCCTGCTTCTATCACTATAATGGGAAATGACAAAACAGATAATGAACCCTTAGCACATTTTCAATCTCTCACTCACTCCATCCCTAATTTAAACTGGGCAGGCGGGACCTCTCGACCACGCTATTTTCAACTGCGGGGTATTGGGGGGCGCAGCCTCTATACCGGAGAGGGACCTCCAAATTTTTCAGTGGGCTTCGTGATGGATGACATAGACCTTTCCGGTATCGGTATGCCGGCAAATCTAACGGATATTCAGCAGGTGGAAATTCTAAGAGGACCGCAATCTGCTATTTTTGGTTCTAATGCAATGGCAGGTCTTATTAATATGCGATCCAAAGACCCTAAGGATGGATTTGGTGCAGAATTTTTAGGTACCATAGGGACGGATAATACCCGCAAATTTTCCTATTCATTAAATACTCCTGTGAATGGGGATTTCTCCAATCGGTTAACCCTTTCGTCGGGAAATGAGGATGGATTTAGGAAAAACCAATTTAAAAACAGCAGTAACACCAATGGCAGAAATGAATTGTTTATCCGTAATAAATCCCGTTATCAACTCTCAGAGACACTAAACTTCAATCTGACGACGCTGTATTCCAAGCAAAACAATAAATACGACGCGTGGGCACCGGATAATAACGAAGAACTCAATACCTTTTCAGATAAAAAAGGCAGGGATTCACAAAGCACTACTGCTTTTTCATTGAGGACAAATCTGAATTTAACAGAGCATATACAGCTCCTTTCCATCACCTCCTATTCTCAAAATGAAATGGAACACAGCTATGATGGAGATTGGGGGAATGAGGATTATTGGAAAAATGCCCCTTACCATTTTGACCCTGCTGTAGAAGGCTGGGCGTATGACTTCTTTGATAAAACAGAGCGGAAAAGAAATACTGCTTCTGAAGAAGTTCGACTTACCGTGCCGCTATTTTCAGAAAGTACTCTCACCGGTGGAATTTACCTGCAGTCTATAAATGAGGACGATGATGCCTCTGGATATTTAATGGGAGGAGATGCATCAGAATTTACAGGCAGCTTTAACCTAAATACGATGGCAGTCTATGCAGAATATGAGCAGGAAATCATACCTCAACTCACCTTATCTGTGAACAGCCGATTTGAAAAACACAGCATTGATTATAGTGGTGATAGTCATAACTATGGCGCTGATTCTACAACTATTACTTTTAAAACTGAGGATAATCTCACTGGTTTTAAATCTGCCGTGCGATACGCTCTCACCCCTTCCATAATGGTATTTTCCTCCTTTTCCAGAGGATATAAAGCTGGTGGCATTAATCAAAATCCTTATTTAGGCACTACCAACCGCAGTTATGAACCTGAATTTAATCTCAATTATGAAGCAGGCTATAAATCAGTGACCTCAACTCAGCAATTCCAGTTTACATTGTTTATGATGCAGCGTCTGAATCAGCAGGTGCAAATCTCCAGTCAGCAGGAAGAAGGGAATCCTAACAGTTTTTACTTTTATACTGC
>CAZKEL010000119.1:0-2325 GCA_964551815.1 uncultured bacterium | reverse complement strand
AATTTTATTAATCTTATTGGAATTGAATCACCAGGACTCACCTCCTCATTTGCCATAGCAGACTATATTCTGGAAATTCTATGCTGAGAATTATATCAATTTTATTCATGTTCATTTTTTCCTGCACACATCAGGAGAATAGTACTTTTGATGACACTGCAGTTCTGCAGCAACTCATTTCAAATGCAGGAGATAAATTGAATATGGCTTTGGATACAGACAGCAGCGGAACTATTGAACCCTTAGAACTTGGAGATCAGGAATGGAAACATGGACGGCTTACTTACCTCAATATTTTTCAGGGAGGATTGCAGGGAGAGCTGCCCTCAGAAATTGGCAGCCTTACAAAGTTAACACATCTCGGACTTCATACCAATAATCTGGCAGGGGAATTGCCTGCAGAGATTGGAAACCTTACCCAACTAAAGCAGCTCAGTTTAGGACATAACAACTTTAGTGGGACTTTGCCTGAGGAAATATTCCAATTAAAAAATCTGAATATTCTTAACTTTGGGAATAATGCTTTCACTGGTGCACTATCGGGTAATTTCAATAAACTGGTGAATTTGCATACCATCATTTTAGACAGCAACCAATTTGAAGGGGCTATACCTGAATCCTTCTGTGACCATTCCCAGCAGTTTTTACAAACACAAGTTGAGGGAAATGCTTTTTGTCCTCCCTACCCGGACTGTCTTGCTTCGCCGGAAATATTGGGGAACCAGACCTGCAGTGACTGTGGACCAGGATTTTTGCAACTTAGCGGGAATTGTTATTGGGAGGCAGATATTACTGTTTTGCAAACAATGATAGATTCCAGCAATAGTATCAATCTGAATATGGATTTAGATAGCAGCGGTACCATTACACCTCTGGAATTAGGCATACAGCAATGGCATAAGGGCAGATTAACTGAACTGGACTGCTACTGGGAAGCAGACAGCTGCGGATTTGCAGGCAGCCTCCCTGAAGAGATTCAACAATTATCACAACTGACCCATTTAGATTTATCAAATAATTTATTTTCAGGAGTAATACCTGACAGCATTTGTGTTATTGCAGATCATCTTGAAGAAGTCTCTTTAGGGGGAAATCAATTCTGCCCCTGTTTTCCATCTTGTCTGAATGCAACACAAATCGGAGTGCAGGATGACAGCAGCTGCCTGCAGTGCCAAGAGGGTTTTGAAAGAGTGTGTACTATCCCTGAAGCAGCTGTGTTAAATCCGGAGGATACTGACTGTTTGTACTCTCAGCACCTGGAAGTTTTAGATGCTCTCATTGACAGCAGTCTAACAGCCTTACCAGACAGTCTGGACTGGAATATGGACATAGACAGCAGCAATACTATTGCAGCATTGGAACTGGGCAGTCAGTTTTGGAATAATGGCTATCTTACCTATTTGAATGCAAATCAGACGGGTCTCTCCGGTTCTTTAACTGAAACAATCATTCAACTGGATAGCCTGCAGACTCTGAATATTGCCAACAATTATCTTTCAGGAGAAATACCCTTAAGTATATGCACGCTGGTTCAATTGCAATTTAAAGGTGAGACGTCAGGTGCGACGGACTCCTATCTCTTTAATAATAAATTTTGTCCCCCCTACCCCAGCTGCCTATTGGAAGTATTGGGCATACAAGACACAACAGAATGTGAGTGACGGAAAATCTATCCTAAAAATTAGTAATTCCACCATGTATAAAAGAAGCTACTCCTTTATACTTTGAAGAAGAACAATTGTTGGGTCAACCCCGTAGGTATCTACCCCGCGTTTATAGAATATGATGGAAGTGGAATCCTGAAGATTTAAGGTAAGATCATCTTTTATTTTCAGAACTGTGTGAATTTTTGGACTTTGCTCAGAATAAAGAATGGTGAGTGCATCACCCTCATCATAAACCGGATGATTGTCTCTGTCCCAGATGGAAAAAAAATTAGTTACATCACCTTCAAAGGTATAAAAGTAATTATACCTGTCCCCCTTGTGTGAAAAGTGCGTTCTTTTTGTGATGGGAACATTTTCTGCAATTATTCCGAAATCAATTAGCTCCTGATAATTCCGCTGTAATCTGTTTTCAATTTTGGTAATATTTGATACTACTTTTTTTAAAAAATACCCACCAAATAGTAACACCACAAAAAAAATTATTATTTTAGGGTTTTTCAAGATTGCTAAACCGACTTACCGGTTTATTATGATATTAATGATTTCAATTATATCTAAAATATTAACCAGACCATCATTATTTAAATCGGCCCCGTGTAATTCTGGACTTCCCATGATAAAGTTGAGTCAAAGTTAAGCAACATGTTGGTATTTTCCG
>CAZKEL010000118.1:0-2475 GCA_964551815.1 uncultured bacterium | reverse complement strand
GCGGCTACCGTGATGGATGGATTCAGTTTTTAGATACCCCTTCCATCAGTTTGGGCAGCAACGGGAAGTTAGCTTCTCGTATCTATTATGCTATTGAAGATTTTACAGGTGCAAGTGGTGAGGTTGATGGTTCTTGTACCGATGGTTGGGATGCTGCCAATATACGCATTTCAGCTGACGGAGGAGAAACTTGGAGCTTGCTGACTGATTCTGCTAATCCCTACCATTTCGACTGTGGCTATGGTTGGATTTATAATGAATCTGAATATGAGACGGGTGGTACATTAAATCATCTGGCGAAGGGTTGGGGTGGACTAAGTAATAACTGGTTAGACTTTAATGCTGATTTATCCTCTTATGCAGGAAAGGACATTATTATTCGATTTGCCTTTGGCTCCGACCCTGCCTATTCCACCGCAGACGATGGAAATGGAAACGCCGTACCCTCCATTACCGGTTTCCAGGTGGATACTATTACTATAACAGATGACAGCGGAACAAAATTTAGTGATCAGGGAAATGATCTTTCTCTGATGACAGCCAAGGGAGAGGTGTGGATCACGCAATTTCATGACTACAGCTCTGCAGAAGCAGGCCGTCCTGGTTCCAATGGTTGGGAAGAATACACTTCAGGAATGCCCTATAACGGTAATACCTTTCTGGATATTACTGATTATGCAGGGAAAGAAGTTCAAATCCGTATTCAAACTCGGTATGATGATAACCATGAAGGGGGACAGGGTGATGGATTATTCATTGATGACTTTACCATTTATAAGCAATCCTCCGGCGCTTATTTTTCTCCCGGGAACCTAAAGGCAGATGCTCAAAGCGGACAGGTCTCACTTTCCTGGTCTGATATGAATGCTGCAGGTACAGAAGATTTTATATATGAGAATGGTGTCTTTGATCCTGCCCATAATATTTATGTAGAAGGTGGAAACGGTTGGGCAGGCACCCTTTTCCCAATAGTTGGGCCGTCAAAAGTAAACTCTTTTTCACTCTACAATACAGCGGGGGATACGACGGTTAGAGTACAGGCCTATGGTATGTTTGGCCAGACTATTGATACAGACCCTCTTTACTCTGTTAACGCTGATCTTAATAGCGGATGGAACCACATAGATGTGACAGATTGGAATATGGAAAATTATTTTGTCATTGCCCATGAAATCAATGACCATTATGGGGTTGCATTAGACACCACCGTTGCAGGCGGACATTCAGTATTAAGACTCAGTGGTACCTGGGCTTTTGCCTACTCCTATAATATTCCAGGTGAATTTGGTGTTCGGGCAAATATCTCCTATGAGGGGGCAAATGTTAGTTATAATGTATATCGAGACGAGTTGAAAATAGTATCTGGTCTCACAGATAGTACCTATATTGACACGGAGGTAGAAAATAATACCACTTATGAATATGCAGTTTCTGCAACCTATTCTGACGGAGAGGAAAGCGGCCTTTCCACATCTATAGAGGCAACTCCTTTGGCCTCATCTGTTGTGGAGCATGCCTATGATGACGGAACTTTTGAGAGTGAATATAATGCAGGGTCGGGGAATTACGCCGCTGTACGTTTTGCCGGAGGTAATGGATCAATTCTATCTAGGGTGAAATGGTACCAGAAAGAGGATGGAGGTGCTTTCTATATAAAAGTCTTTACGGATAATAACGGTGTTCCGGATGAGGAGATTTTCTCTACCGTACAGGCTTCGGGTAATCTACTGGGCTGGAATGAAAAGGATGTATCTGACAGAGAGATATCTCTGGGAGATTATTTTTGGATAGCTACGAAAGAATTTAATACTACCCAACCTTTTGGATTAGACACTTCAACCAATGAGGGAAATTCATTTTACCGGGTTGGAGATGAAGGAGGTTGGAGCGCTATAGAGGGAAATCTTGCCATTAGAGCATTTGTAGATGGAACTCCATTGTCAGTTCCCCAGGCTTCCCATCCCGAGCGATTTGGAGTGACTTCTATTTATCCAAATCCTTTTAACCCAAGGACTACAATTGAATATAAAGTAACCAATTTTCAACAGGTCACCTTGAATGTTTATGATATTTCAGGCAGACATATTTACTCATTGGTTGATGCATCAAAGAGTAGGGGTAATTACACCGCAGTTTGGAATGGTATAAATCATGCCGGTGAGCCTGTTTCTTCCGGGATTTATCTGGTGGTATTACAGTCAGAAAATGGGATTAAAAATACCAGGCAGATGGTCTTGTTGAAATAAGATGCAAAAAAGTTTTAAAAAGATCAAATAAAGTCTTGCAGGGGGTTTAGAAAACCCTCTAATTTTTCCCGCTGTGCTAGAACAGCATATTTTTATTTTAGCCAATTGCTTTTTGAAATTGAGAGTGTGCGAATGAGTCAGTCGAAACTTTGAGTGAGATGAAAAAAATAAGATCAAACAAACATACAATGGAGAGTTTGATCCTGGCTCAGGACGAACGCTGGCGGCG
>CAZKEL010000117.1:0-2570 GCA_964551815.1 uncultured bacterium | reverse complement strand
ATCTCTTTGGTGATTGCTGTTTAGAAAACTGCATACTCACAGGCTGTGACCTGCCGGATTTAAGTTACTATCTTACAGAGACAGGATTAGCTTTTAACTCTTCTGAGGATATTAAAAGAATTCTCATCACCCTTCATGGAATTTCTATCCAAAGCTCTCCCGTTGGGGGAGAGGCGGGGAATGCTCAGTTCCTTTGGAACTTTGTGGGTACGAATAATAATGCAGTGGTAGGGCAAAGTCTAAGTGGGAATATTATCCCTGCCGGCTGTGGTACCTTATTTGATCTGGATTATTCAGGGAACCTCTTTTTCATAGAAAGTGAAATTATTAACAGTAGCAATACAGCGATTCCTTTTTCCTATTATACTGAAGCAGGCTGTATGGATGAGACGGCCTGCAATTATAATCCTCATGCTGTTGAACAGCCAGAAGGGGCATGTTTTGAAATTGATGAATGTGGGCTGTGCGGTGGTGAAGGACCCACTGAAGGGTATGATTGTGATGGTAATGAATTAGCTCTTTATAATGGGTTGATTCCAATTCAGTATAGTATTCAGAGCATATATCCAAATCCCTTTAATCCGGTGACAAATATACTCTATGGAATTCCTGAAAATGCAGAGGTGAGTATTGCCATATTTGATATTCATGGAAGAAGAATTGAGACTCTTTCTCAGGGCTTCCAATTTGCAGGATACCATGAAATCAGTTGGGATGCTTCAAAGCAGCCCAGCGGGGTTTACCTGGTAAAAATACTCAGTGATAATTTTACGGAAACGAGAAAGATAGTCCTCATGAAATAAATTGAGAAAAAAGATTTAAAAAAAAGCCCGGATTAGCCGGGCTTTTTTTTATCCCTCTTTCAGGGTTTCTACAAATTGTGATACAGACGCCTTCGCATCTCCAAAGACCATATAGTTGTTTTCAAATCCGAAGAGTTCATTGTCAATGCCTGCAAATCCCGGATTCATTGAACGCTTCAGTACAAAAGTGGTTTTAGCATGATCTACATTTAAGATAGGCATACCAAAAATGGGGCTGGCTTCATCATGGCGGGCAGCAGGGTTTACCACATCATTTGCTCCTATAATCAGGGCTACATCTGCACCTGCAAAATCATCATTGATATCATCCATATCAAAGAGTTTGTCATAAGAAATATTGGCTTCAGCCAACAGAACATTCATATGCCCCGGCATTCGGCCTGCAACGGGATGGACGGCAAATTTTACCTCTACTCCAGATTTTTCCAGCTCGTCAGATAATTTTCGTACTTCGTGCTGTGCCTGGGCAACTGCCATACCATAACCAGGTACAATGATAACAGACTCGGCAGACTGCATGGTATAGGCGGCGTTATCTGCACTCATTTCTTTTACGGTTACACCTGTGGAGGTTTTCTTTGTGACTGACTCATCCACTTTTCCAAAGGCACTGAAAAGTACATTCCCTAATGAGCGGTTCATGCCCTTGCACATGATATTAGTGAGAAAAAGTCCTGAAGCACCCACCAATGCTCCGCTCACAATGAGAGCAGGGTTTTTTAGGACGAATCCGGTACTTGCAGCTGCAATGCCTGAATAAGAATTCAGCAGGGATATCACCACCGGCATATCGGCACCTCCAATGGGTATGACAGAAAGAATCCCCAGCAGTACGCCAATACCAACAACGGTATAAAACACAGGAAGGTTTGCAGGGTCGGTAACAGAAATATAGGCAGCTCCAACAATAGCGAGGAGAATACCAAAATTGATAATATTCTGACCGGGATATGTGGTTGGCTGCCCTGAAATAAAGCCTTTTAATTTACCGAAGGCAATAAAACTTCCACTTAGGGTTAGTGACCCTATAATTACGGAGAGCATGATGGTAATAAGCGTAGTGGTGGATGTATCTACTACACTACTGTTAGCCACTTTCATCATTTCTGCAGAGGCTACCAATGCAGAGGCACCTCCGCCAAATCCATTGAAAATACCCACCATCTCCGGCATGGATGTCATAGCAACGCGGAGAGCTGCTACGCCACCAATGAGGGTACCAATTGCCATAGCAATGAGGATAGTTCGAGGGTCAATAATACCTAATTTTAATAGGGTGGCTGCGATAGCAATGAGCATTCCCATTGCAGAGAGCATATTCCCGCGACGTGCTGTTTCTACCTTCCCTAACTGTTTTATAGCAACTATGAAAAAGACAGCTGAAACAAGGTATGAAATAAGTATGATTTCCTGCATTATTTCTCCCATTTCTTTTTAAACATTTTAAGCATTCTGTCTGTAACCAGATACCCCCCTACCACATTAATCGTGGCGAATACAATGGCGATGAATCCCAGTGATTTTACCAATATATCCGATCCACCTGCTCCTACTGCAATCAATGCTCCCACAATGGTAATGCCGGAAATAGCATTAGAACCGGACATGAGGGGGGTGTGGAGTTGTGGAGGTACTTTCCCAATTAGTTCAGCTCCTGCAAAAGTAGCTAAAACTGCGATAAATAAGAGTGGGATTAATTCCATCATTTAGATTCTCCTTCTATAATATTTCTGGTCATTTCATGTA
>CAZKEL010000116.1:0-2597 GCA_964551815.1 uncultured bacterium | reverse complement strand
ATCTCTTTGGTGATTGCTGTTTAGAAAACTGCATACTCACAGGCTGTGACCTGCCAGATACAACCTATTATCTCTCAGAAACCGGATTAGAATTTAATTCATCCAAAGAAATTAAAAGAATTCTCATTACCTTGCATGGAATTACTATCCAAAGTTCTCCTGTTGGAGGGGAAGCGGGGGATGCTCAATTCTTATGGAATTTTGTAGGTGCTAATAATAACGCAGTAGTAGGACAAAGTCTGGGAGGGAATACCATTCCTGCGAGTTGTGGAACTCTGTTTGAATTGGATTATATAGGTAGCCTCTTCTTTTTAGAGAGTGAAATGATAGGTAGCAATAATGCTGCAATTCCATTCACCTATTATTCTGAAGTTGGATGCATGGATGAATCCTTTTGCAATTATAATCCCCATGCTACAGAACAACCGGAAGGAGCCTGCTTTGAAATAGATGAATGTGGAATATGTGGTGGAGGAGGTCCTACCGAAGGATTTGATTGTGATGGTAATGAATTATCTTTATATAACGGTATGATTCCTGAAATGTATGAGATAAAATCAGTATATCCAAATCCATTTAACCCTGTTTCAAATCTCATTTATGGAATCCCTGAAAATGCACATTTAGAGGTAATGGTGTTCGATATAAGAGGCAGGAAGATAGAATCACTCTATAAGGGTTTTCAATTCGCAGGATACCATGAAATCAGTTGGGATGCCTCTCAAGAGCCCAGCGGTGTGTATTTGGTAAAAATACTCAGTGAGAACTTTACAGATACCCGAAAGATTATATTAATGAAATAAAAAATTGAAACATAAAATGAAAAAGCCCGGATTAATTCCGGGCTTTTTTGTTATATCACAACCCCTCATCTCAATCTTCTCCCTGAGGAGAGGACAAAGGTGAGGGGATTCATTTCCTTTATCCTTCCTTCAGAGTCTCTACAAATTGTGAAACGGAAGCTTTCGCATCTCCAAAGACCATGTAGTTATTTTCAAATCCGAATAATTCATTGTCAATACCTGCAAATCCCGGATTCATTGATCGTTTCAATACAAAGGTGGTTTTTGCATGGTCTACATTTAATATAGGCATTCCATAAATAGGACTAGCTTCATCATGGCGTGCAGCAGGATTTACCACATCATTAGCGCCAATGATTAAGGCAACATCAGCTCCTGCAAAATCATCGTTGATATCATCCATGTCGAAAAGTTTATCATAGGAGATATTAGCTTCTGCCAGAAGAACATTCATGTGGCCCGGCATACGGCCTGCAACGGGATGTACAGCAAATTTCACTTCAACTCCTGATTTTTCCAGTTCATCAGATAGTTTTCGTACTTCGTGCTGTGCCTGAGCAACTGCCATTCCATAACCGGGGACAATAATCACAGAGTCTGCTGACTGCATTGTATAAGCTGCATTGTCTGCACTCATTTCTTTCACAGTGACACCTGTGGAGGTCTTCTGTGCTACTGTCTCATCCACTTTGCCAAATGCGCTGAAGAGAACATTCCCCAGAGAGCGGTTCATTCCCTTACACATGATATTGGTAAGAAATAATCCGGAGGCTCCCACCAAAGCACCACTTACAATAAGGGCATGGTTTTTTAGTACGAACCCCGTGCAGGCAGCAGCAATCCCGGAGTAAGAATTTAAGAGAGAAATTACCACCGGCATATCAGCACCCCCAATGGGAATAACGGAAAGAATTCCCAATAGAACTCCAATACCTACAACTGTATAGAATATAGGAAGATTAGTAGGGTCAGTGACGGAAACATAGGCAGCTCCTGCGATGGCAAGGAGAATACCAAAGTTGATAATATTCTGGCCGGGATAGGTAATTGGCTGCCCTGAAATGAACCCTTTCAACTTGCCAAAAGCAATGAAGCTTCCGCTGAGAGTCACTGACCCGATTATTACGGAAAGCATGATGGTTATCAAGGTTGTTGTGGAAGAATCTAAAGCACTACCGTTCACTACTTTCATCATTTCTGCAGAGGCTACCAAAGCTGATGCACCGCCGCCGAATCCGTTGAATATGCCAACCATTTCCGGCATGGATGTCATAGCAACCCGAAGTGCAGCTATTGCACCAATAAGCGTACCAATAGCCATAGCTATTAAAATTGTACGAGGGTCAAAAACACCCAACTTTAGAAGGGTGGCTGCAATGGCAATGAGCATACCCAATGCAGAAAGCATATTTCCACGGCGTGCAGTTTCTACCCTGCCTAATTGTTTAATGGCTACGATAAAGAAAACTGCTGAAATTAAATATGAAATAAGTATGAGTTCTTGCATTTTCTCTCCTATTTCTTCTTAAACATTTTCAGCATTCTGTCTGTAACCAGGTATCCGCCTACCACATTTATGGTTGCAAAAACAATGGCAATGAATCCCAAAGATTTTACAAGCAAATCTGATCCGCCTGCACCAACTGCTATTAAGGCTCCTACAATAGTAATTCCTGAAATGGCATTTGAACCGGACATTAGTGGAGTATGCAACTGTGGCGGGACCTTGCCGATGAGCTCAGCCCCTGCAAAGGTAGCTAAAACAGCAATAAATAAGAGTATGATTAATTCCAT
>CAZKEL010000115.1:0-2747 GCA_964551815.1 uncultured bacterium | reverse complement strand
CAGGCAAGTGACCAATGACCAAAAGTGCCGTACTAACCTATTAATTCCATTGCCAGCTTAAATCAATCAGAGGGTAAAAATCCCACCGGGAGGTACCTGCGGAAAAGGGATATTCTCCATTGACTAACTTATAACCTGCAGATAAGTTGTATTTTCCAGAAAGGGGAGTTGTAATTAATAGTTTATGTTCACTGAAAAGCTTTTTATCAGGAATAAACAGGAGATCAAGATCAGCTTTAAATTTTAATTTTTCATTCATACTATGTTCATAGTCCACACCGAGGTTGGTTCCCAATCCTGAATGATAGACTGCCATACGGGGGTAGGCAAGAGGCAGATCAATAATATGGCGTTCATCCAAGTCGCAACCAGGGCATAGAGTTATACCGAGTTTACCAGTGAGAAAATTATCTTCTAATTTTTTGGTTACCAATATTTCACCGGCTAGCGTGAGAAGAAAGGGGATTTCCCCAACTTCAGGATCATCAGCCAGCATGCCTCCTATCTTTTTTCTTTGGAGAAGCTTCAGTAGGGGAGTGGGGTAGTCCAGACTTCCTCTGCCAGCAATCCCCAGACCATGTTTTATACCAATAAATTTTTTCACTTTCACATTAGGTTTTACGAAAAACAAAAGGGGATGTGTACTCACCTCTAATTCATTTTTCAACCCGTAAATTTTGGGTTGAAATATTCCATTACTTCTCTCACCCTCTGCTAAAGGATAGGCAAAATCCCTGGCGGACAAAACAGGAGATAAGAGAATGAGGATGGTCAGAATCAGCTTCATGATTAAAACTTGATTACCGCTGTAACCGGAGCATGGTCAGACAGCAAATGAGTATTTTGGTAAGTCTTGCCGGTAGCAGACCAATCCTGCATATTGGTAAAGAGATAATCCAGCTTTCTGTCCCAATAGTTCAGATCATCTGCTGGTCTGTCTGTGTTCCAGGGGGAATGGGTAAAATGGGTAGCGTCATTTTTGTCAGCAGCTCCAATGGCGGGAAAGTAGTTGTCATATAATGTCTGTAGTAGTTCTGTCTCCCCCTCAAAATTATTGAAATAACTCCCTTCAATATGGGGTGTCGTTCCGGCACCTCCGCTATGATAGATTTCATCATGGCAGGCATCAGAAGCGCAAAAATCATAATTTGCAGCACCGGGGGGTATGGAGTTTAAATCCCCACCGGTAACGAAATAATCTCCACCACTGTGGATGTCTGCCAGAGTGGTCGTGTATTCATTAATGTGTTTTTGTTTGGTGTCATCTGTGGCAAAGGCAGTCGCATGGGTATTGACGGCATAGAGATTAGTTTCTACTCCGGGGATACTAATTTTTGCTTTCAGGATGTTTCGCCTAAGATAAAAATATTGCGTGAGGGCATCCTGATCCGTCCGCAGAGAGAGCTGAATTCTCTCAGCATCGGTTAGTTCCCATCTGCTTAAAATACCATTACCCACATCTACTCTGCCCAGACCTCCGCTGGGAATCACTTCCGCCTGCCACATGGAAGCATAGACCCCAAAGTTCATAGTAGTATTGTCCAAGAGCCATTGCATCTGATCAATATAAGCGCTGCGTTTGGAGGATACATCCACTTCCTGCAAGAGAATAATATCAGGCTGTACTGAATCAATGAACTCTGCCACTGCCTGAAGATGGTTAATGGTTTCTGCAGCTGTCATTAAGACGCGGTCACCACAAGAGTCTTCAAACCAGGGGATTCTACCGGCTCCAAAGCGGATGTTCCAGGTCATCACTTTCAGACTGTCTATATTTTCTGAAGGTGCCTCTGACTTTACAACAGCATGATAACTAACAGCACCCTGTACCTCTTCAAAGGTAGTGACTAAAGGACGGCAGGATACGATAAATAGGAATATTGTAAATAGAAATTTATGCATTTATCCAAACATAATAACCATCAGCATTAAAGTACCAACACCTGCAGCTGCCCAGCCCATTTGTCCTTTTCTGATTGCTTTTGTACGTTGTTTCTTCAATTCATTAGTATAAGAATGAATATAAATCTTTTTATCAGACGGTGACATGTGTTCCAGTTTGCTATGTTGCACTACAAATCTGGAAGGGTTTGTATTAAACCCCGCAATTAAGGGAGGAACAACAGTTAAACCAAGTGCACCGCCTCCGGCAAACCCAATAAATTCACCTACACTGGCACCTATGATTAAAAATGGTGGTAATGCCAAAAGGGAAGCCCCTCCACCTAATACTGCCCATGCTCCATCTCCAATGTAGTTATTTCTTGCATCCCGATAACCCTGTTGTTTTGGATCAGTAAGGTGCAGATAGGTGGAAAATGGCTGTAATTCAGAAACAGGTTCACCTGTTTCAGGATCAAATTGCTCAACTTTTTTCTTGTCTTTTATTAATTCGCCGGTTTCCGGGTCAAAAGTTTGGGGGAAGATGAGAGCAAAAATCATCCCAATCTTTAGAATCATGTTTATTGTTTTCATTTAAAACTCAAAGAATTCCCAATAGATATCTATATAGGGCTGCTGAAAATGGATACCGATTCGAAAATTATTATTCACTGCATAAAGGAATCCAAAATCAAAATCGAACATACTGTATTTACCCCCCATACTGTCCAAAGAAAAGGAATCGCTGTCGTCTTCACCAAAATAATCACTGAGGACATCGCTAAAGTCTAATGTACGGCTGCTGTTATCTGCCCATAAGGAGCCTACAAACTTCAGTTTTTTCTGCAGGTCATATTCAAATGATA
>CAZKEL010000114.1:0-2795 GCA_964551815.1 uncultured bacterium | reverse complement strand
CGCCGGCTAATTTTTACCTTTCCAAAAAATTAATCCTATGACAACTTACAAAGAAGCAGGTGTGGATATTCAGGCTGGTAGTGAGGCAGTATCCCGCATCAAAAAACATGTACGCCAAACTTTCAATGCCAATGTTCTCACAGACTTGGGGGGCTTTGGCGGCTGCTTTCAATTCCCAAAAGAGGACTATGATGAACCGGTTCTCATTTCCAGCGCCGACGGTGTAGGTACCAAACTGAGGTTGGCTTTTTTATCCGGAGTGCACAATACTATTGGCCAATGTTTGGTAAATCACTGTGTGAATGATATTCTGGCAGTGGGAGCCAGACCACTCTTCTTTCTCGATTATTTTGCAGCAGGGAAACTGGATGTGGACATTTTCGAAGAAGTCGTTTCCGGACTGTCAAAAGCCTGCTTAGAAAATGACTGTGCCCTTATCGGTGGTGAAACGGCAGAAATGCCGGATTTTTATGCACCAGGTGACTATGATATCTCCGGAACGATTATCGGTGTTGCAGAAAAGAAATTAATGCTGCCCCATCGAAAAACCAGAAGGGGGGATGTGTTGATGGGACTTCCTTCAACGGGTCTGCATACCAATGGATACTCCCTGGCTCGGAAAGTACTTCTTGAGCATTATTCAGTGGATGACCATATTGAGTCTCTCGGCGACACACTGGGAAATACTCTCCTGGAGATTCATAAATCCTACCTGCCACTGGTTGACTCTTTTCTCCATGAAAACTGGCTCACAGGCATTTCCCATATCACCGGTGGAGGTATTGTTGAAAATACGCTGAGGGTAGTGGAAGACGGACAGCAATTAGAGATTGACTGGAATAGCTGGGAACGCCCTGAAATATTCAATATGATTCAGACTTTAGGTTCTGTCCCTGAAGAGGATATGCGTCATTCAATGAATCTGGGGATAGGGATGATTCTTATCTGCAAACCTGACGGAGTTGATGTGCTGAAGTCCATTTTAGCTCAGCAGGGTGAAACCTATATTGAGTTAGGCTCTGTTATTTAATTTATGAAAATCTCCATTGTGGGTGCAGGATCATGGGGCACTGCTCTGGGGCAGGTGCTTTGTGAAAACGGGCATGAACCCTTGCTGTGGCATCATAATTCAGACTTTGTAGAGACCATAAACAATAGTCATCGCCACCCCTTTCTTCCTGAATATTCCCTTCATCCTAATCTGAAATTCACCAACTCGTTAGAGGAAACAGCTGACTATAGTCCTATTCTGATATCTGCTCTGCCAAGTCAGGTAGTACGGCAAGTTTTTTCTAATGCACCAGCACTTGAAGATAAAATTATTGTATCCGTTTCCAAAGGAATTGAATTAGATTCAGGACAGAGAATGAGTCAGGTATTTGAAGAAATACTAAAAATAGACGCAGACAATTTTTTAGTTTTATCCGGTCCCAGCCATGCAGAGGAAGTCATTCAAAAATTCCCCACCACTGTGGTAGCTGCAGGTTCATCAATGGAAAATGCCCGCAATATTCAATCTTTGTTTTCCAATGCTTATTTCAGAGTATATACAGGTACAGATGTGCCTGGTGTTGAGATCGGTGGTGCAGCGAAAAACATTATTGCTCTTGCTGCAGGAATTTGCCAGGGTCTGGGATTTGGCGATAATACCATGGCTGCCCTGGTGACGCGGGGATTGGAAGAAATTATTCGATTGGGTACGCAGTTAGGAGGTAAACGAGAAACCTTTTCAGGCCTGAGTGGAATGGGCGATTTGGTGGTGACTGCATTTAGTCCTCACAGCCGTAACCGACAGGTAGGCCAGCGCATTGGTGAGGGTGACTCACTCTCCAGTATTCTGGCATCCATGGAGATGGTAGCTGAAGGGGTTTCCACGACAAAATCCCTTTATGAACTGGCACAAAATCAAGGGGTGGACATGCCCATCAGCCGACAGATTTACCGGGTACTCTATGAAGGTTTAGCCCCCCGTGACGGCATATTAGAACTCATGAGCAGAGAGTTGGTGGATGAACATCCTTTATAAAACCTGCTTGCTTCCCCTTTTATTTGATGTAATTTTTTCTGTCAGCGCACCCCCTTTTCTCTATTTTGTTTCTCAGCCTAATGGTCTTGAAATTCCTGTGAGAATGACAGGTCATGAATATTATAACCGGATGGAAACTGCCGACGGGTTTGTGATTGAAAAAGATCCTGATGATTTAACCTGGTATTACAGCATATTAAATGGGGAGGGTAAATTTATTTCTTCCGGAATTCCCGTTATTTATCCGGCTCCAGCGTCTTTAAGCATACCTCCTCATTTAAGAGAGCATTTACCACAATCCAGGAATTTGCATACCTTGCCTGCACAACAGGATGGGACACTTTATCCTTCCTATGAACGATCTTCAACAAGTCTGTTCAGACCTATCGTTTTTTTAATTGATTTTTCCTCGCTGCCGGCTGATCTAAACAACATTTCATCTCGTTATTCGCAAAATCAATTCCAATCTCTAATGTTTGATACCAATTTGAATGCACACAGCGCAGGATTGCCTGCAGATTATAAACGCAGTATGCGGGATTATTATTATGAGGTCTCCAACGGTAAACTGGAAATTCATGGGGAAGTCATTGACTGGACTACTCTTCCACAGTCCTACAGTTATTATGTGGACACAGCACAGGGAACAGGTGCAGGAAGTCATGGAATACAAAGGTCAGCTGCAGCCGTTATGGTAGCAGCGGCACTGGCAAATGATGCCCAGGTGGACTTCTCAGAATTTGACGGAAATGAAGACGGTGTAGTTGAT
>CAZKEL010000113.1:0-3011 GCA_964551815.1 uncultured bacterium | reverse complement strand
ACAGCTCCATCATAAAAGGTTCCGGCTAAATCGGCGCATGCCGTGGCATCAATTGTTTCAAATACCTCGTTTGTACCTTCCCAATACCTACAGCCGGCCTGGCTTAACATTAAAATTTCTGCTGTTCCTGATGAGTCCGGGTTAAGGGTAATTGCATCAATATCCAGAAAAATGGGGGCATTAATAATTAATTCATCCTCATCTGATTGGCTACTATCATCTCCCGAATCAGTTTGTTGACCACCATCTGCACTTTCCCAGGTGAGTGTGATCTGATTATCACCACTCTCCAGTGAAAGGTTTGTCCAGGATTCTGTTTCTAAACAGGTAGATCCATCACCACCACAAACTTCACATTCATCTAAAGTATTACCAACGCAGTCACAAGCACCTACAGCTATGTCTTCACACCCACATTCATAAATGGCACCGGGGCCATCGCAAACCCCACATTCATCCCACAAGGCTGGACCGCCCCAAACCCCTAAACAATCAGGGATGCAGGCAGTTTTTTCAGTTTCACCACCGACACATTCACCACAGAAATCTATATAGGCTGTTCCACCCCATTCCCCGTCACAATCCTGATAACATGCAGGGAGTCCTGTAGATCCACCTACACATTCACCACAATTATCAGTATATGCTGTACCATTGGGATCACCGGCACAATCTAAACAGGTACTGTTGTCTCCATTTACAACACCACATTCGTCTGTACAGCTGGAATTATCACCACCACATATTCCACATGCATCAACCTCTGAATCACCGCCCCAAATACCGGCACAATCTGTCACACAATCATTGTCCGGGTCTGCATCACAATTGCCACAATTATCTATAACATTCTCACCATTAGGGATACCGGCACAGTCTGCACAGCTGCTGCCATCCCCATTACAGATACCGCAAGCATCAAAAGAACCACTGCCTCCCCAAGCACCGGCACAATCCATTTCACAGTCATTTTCAGGAGTCGAATCACAGACCCCACAATTATCGGAAGCCCCTGGTCCTGCCCAATCTTCATTAAAAGGAGTTTGACCATCACAATCAAATAAACAGGCATTATTCCCTGTATTACCCATTACGCAGTTCTCACAAGCATCAATATAAGCAGTTCCGTTTACATCGCCGTTACAATCTGTGCAGGAGGAATTATCGCCATTACATACGCCGCATTCATCAGGGACTGCAGGACCATTATACACTCCTAAGCAATCTACAGAGCACGCTTCTAATTCTGTAGTTCCACCAACACAAATTCCACAATTATCTATATAGGCATCTCCATTAAGGTCACCATTACAGTCTGAGCAAGAGGAGTTATCACCATTACAAATTCCACAATCATCTTCCACTGCACTGCCTCCGCATTCGCCGGCACAATCAATGACATTCCCGTCACAGTCACAATATCCCTCCGGAATTCCGGTTCCACCACAGACACCGCAGGAATCACAGACATCTGAAGCACAGTCATCATCAACTTCGCATCCTATACCATCTTCAAAACAGTTTTCTGTATTATTACCCCCACAGTCACCACAGGTATCTAAACCAGATGGGCAGAAACATGTTCCCCAAGAAGCAGCAATATAAGTGCCTATTGCAGAAGATATAGTGTTGTTTCCGGCTCCTCCTGTATCCTCACCAAAGCATATTTCTCCACCAGAATGATTTTCAAATGTGACTTGAAGTAATACATCTGAGTCAACTGGAATTGTTGCACCGGTAATGGAGAAACCTAGGATAGTTGAAGGAGATGTAGAAATCATAAACCCGGCAGTACCAGCAGAACCTCCGGAGGCTCCGGTAATATCAATTCCAAACAGTTCAAACTGAAAACCACCCACCTCTTCATCATTTACCATGTAAATATCCAGGGTACCTGCCTCTGTATCCACATTTTGAATTTCCAGAGAAACGGCGGAAAATGCCATGCCCATCAGCAGGCATAATCCTATATAGGTGTAAAATTTACCTTTCATATTTGTGTAGTACTCCACCCAAAGAATGGAATACCATTTTCTTATTTGATAAGTTGTATTGAATCGCTATTGTTTGCATTCTTTTTTAATTACTTCCATAAAAATTAAAATATCCTCAGATACTCCAATATGCACTCCGTCACAAAATTCACCTAAACACCTGATCTAAATCGCCCCTGGGTTCATTTGGATTCTGAAATCCTTTCATCTATATAATTGCCCGGAAACCCTCCTCCTGAGAATGATCCTCCGAAATCATTAAAATAGGACTTTTTAACTGGTTAAATTTAAAGAAAATAGATTATTTTTCCCAAAACAGCAGGTGAAACGAGATGTAACATGTGATTGCCGTCACAAGGAATTGGAGAAAGGAGAAGGGAGAAGGGAGAAGAAGCGTTTACTAGTAGTGGGAAAGAATATTGAATGATGAATAATGAATTTCGAATGTCAAGTGACCAATCAATCTACACACTTTCGAAAGGAACAAACTTTGGTATTAAATATCCTTACATTTTGTATAATTTTAAAGTTTAGGAATAATTGCAGAATTGTTGTACACTATCTGCATGAATAAAGCCAAATTTTTACTTATTATTTTCAGCCAATTTACTTTGGTTTTTTCCACCTCTCTGCAATCCGTTTTTGATGTGGCACAACCGGGGAATGGATTTGATAAGCACGTCATCCTTTCCCGCAGCGAGGTGTACACCGGCGGATTGGGAATTTTTGAAGGCGATGTACTCATTGAGGGTAATGGCGCAATCATTGACCTACAGGAAGGGTCAGGGATTTGGGTCTATGCAGATGAAAATTATCCTGCTTCCCTGCATATCCGCTATTGCAGTATCGTAAAAGGTGGATATTATGGGGTTAGCTATGGTGGCACCTCCTCCGGATCCATCATCAACTGCAACTTTGTACAAAATGAATTTGGAATTAAACTCTATGATGAATCTGTAGTGGATATTAAAAATTGTAACTTTATTGAAAATACTACTTATGGATTAGGAATTTATA
>CAZKEL010000112.1:0-3080 GCA_964551815.1 uncultured bacterium | reverse complement strand
ATATTTTGACTTTAATTTATCACAAGGTGGGGATAAGGTCTGTAAATTTGACGGTTTTTCATTACCTCCCTGATAAATATATCATCTGTATTGTTGTAAATTAATTCCCAATCTTCAGATGAGATATGCTCACCCAGTATTTGAACCAATTTTTGCAGAGATTCTTCATGAAGCTTAAATACTCTGTTTTCTTCGGCAATCTTACTTACCTGCTGCCCCAGATTATCCAGTGCTTCCTGTATATTGATAGTACTCATTCTATTCCTATTTTATTAGAGATTAATTTAGGAGGAATGGAATATATAAAGAGCTCTTAAAGAACAATTAGACTGAAAAATATTGATACATAAAGTTATGAGGAATTACTTTTTCATTTAATAAACATTGAAGTAACTTATATCAACAATTTGCAGAAGAAGGATTAATGACTAAATATACAATAATAAAATTGAGTATTTTTCTACCAATACTGCTGATAGCACAGAACGAAGTCTGCTATGATATTCAGCCCAATCCCCACCCTAATGACCCTGCACTAATAAGTTTTATTAAATATATCCGCGTACTTGACTGCATTCACATTTATGGGGAGTCCCAGATTTCCGATGCCAAACTGCTACATGCTGCAGCAGTTGCATCCGAACTATTAGATAATAATGAAGATGGCATTGTAGATGATCCATTGATAGAAGCCTCTCTGAGGAATTTAAATGCCATGATGCCTCTATTTAATTCGGAATGGTCAACTGGTATGGATAATGTGGAAGACAATTACAATGGTTGTCTGGGAGCAGCGCTTTTCAAAAACGAAATTGATCCATCTCAGCCGGGGCATTGGGGAGAGGATGCATCTGTTGAAGAAATCCTCCATACCATTAATCAATGCGGCCAGGTGGAGGTGTACCCCAATGCCTTCAGTCTGCAGCCCAATTCCTCCCTTATGTCAGACGCCATGGACATTGCCCGTGGTGGTCAGTTTATTAATATTCCTAATCAATATCCTGAGGAAGCCTGGTATCACTATGATGACTGGACCTGCAATTATGAATGTATGGCAATGGAATACCTCTACTGGTGCATCGTCTCTGATATGGGTATTTTAAATGATCCCCAGACCTGTAATGGCATTGACAACGAATGGGAACTCTGCTCTCCTGAATTGTTTGAGTCCACCGATTTGGCAATGCATGCCATTGTAAATGACCCTCAATACAAACTTCCCCAAATGGCTCCTGACGGTAATTACTGCCCTGCTGAAGCGATTATGGGAGATTTAAATGGGGATGCATTGGTGAATATTCTGGATGTAATAAGTTTGGTAAATTATATTTTATTCGGTGAGGGTGACTTTAACGGTGATCTAAACGGTGATGAAGGGGTGAATATTTTGGATGTGGTGGTGATTGTAAATATTATTTTAGGGTAATGTCTGATATTCGGCGATTTTTAGGTGAATAAAATTCATGCATTTACTCAGGACTGCCTTTCTGCTCATGATGCAGTTGCACTGGCAGGACTCCTCAAATCAGGGAAACTCTCAAAAAAGGAGGTCATTGAGGCAGCTATAGCCCGTATTGAAAAAGTAGAGCCTCTCCTCAATGCATTGGTATTGGAAAGATTTGAGAAGGCCCTCGAAGAGGGGAATCATTCCACCGGTTATTTTGCTAATGTCCCCACACTTATCAAAGATAATATGCCCCTGTCAGGCTATCCCACCAGGCACGGTTCAGAGGCTATTACTTCACCCATAACGCCCCAAGAAAACGACGCCTATATGAAGCAGTTTCTAAACTTAGGCTTCACATGGCTGGGGAAGACCCGTCTGTCGGAATTTGGACTCAATGCCACTACTGAACCACCAAAGGGAAAGCCTGTTAGAAACCCCTGGAATGTAGAATTTTCCAGCGGAGCATCCTCCAGCGGGTCAGCAGCTATGGTTGCCAGTGGGGCAGTCCCCATTGCTCATGGTAATGACGGGGGAGGTTCTATTCGCATCCCTGCCGCCAACTGCGGATTAGTGGGATTAAAACCCAGCAGGGGAAGGCATATTGTGTCAGAATTAGTAAGAGCCTTGCCCGTAGCGGTGGTGAGTGACGGAGTATTAACGCGCACCGTTAGAGATACGGCAGTCTTTCATGCTGAAATGGAAAAAGTGTATAAGAATCCAAAATTAGCGGAAATTGGTCTTGTTAATTCTCCTTCTAAAAAACGCCTTAAAATAGGACTTCAATTTGATTCCATAAATCATTACTCTTCCCATTCTGAAGTGCGAGAGCTAATCAGTAACACTGCGAAACTTTTGGAAAATGCAGGGCATGAGATTGTTGAACTACCCTTGCCGATTGATGAACGATTTACTCAGGACTTTATATTGTATTGGTCCTTTCTTGCTTTTTCTATCCCAACTATTGGAAGAAAAAAAGTAGGGAATACCCTGGATATTAACAAGTTGGAACCCTTCACAAAAGACCTAAATAATAATTTTAAAAAACATTTTCTCAAGTTTCCCGGAAGTCTGTTCAGATTAAGACGTATTCAACGTAGTTATAATAAAATTTTCCATCATTGTGATGTGGTGCTCACCCCGGTTTTGGCACAGCCTCCTGCACCTTTAGGGTATATTAGTCCTAAAGTATCTTTTGAAGAATTAATTGAACGATTAAAGAGTTATGCCTGTTTTACTCCCTTGGCGAATGTAGCCGGTGCACCTGCCCTATCCATCCCTGCAGGATTAACAGATCAGGGGCTGCCCATTGGGGCTCATTTTTTCGGGAAGACAGGAGAAGAGAAAACTTTGCTGGAACTTGCTTTTGAATTTGAGGAGATAATGCCATTCCCCAAAATTAATGAAAATCTAACCAGTTCTTCTGAAAAAATTGCAGAAGAAGAATTCACCTTCACCTAAAGGATTGAATTGCATCAGAATGTAGGAATATTTATGGAAATTTACAGTCCTGCCGATTGAATCGTAATTGTTACATTTCTCCACATAAAAATATTTAATACTTTCTTTTAATCCTTCCTAACTGATCTTGCAACAAAAAAACGGACACATATAGAAGTCATGCTGCTTGTTTGAA
>CAZKEL010000111.1:0-3211 GCA_964551815.1 uncultured bacterium | reverse complement strand
CGGACTCTGACTCCGTCAATCTAGGTTCGAATCCTAGTTCCCCAGCGAAGGTAGATTCCGTTGATTAGTTAAGTTGATTAATTGCATATTATCGAATCTAATTTCATTCCTTTCCGAAAGAATTCAGAAAAATATTTATGAAAATTCGCTGCCAATGGGCATCTTCAAATCCGGAATTAGCAACGTACCACGATGAAGAGTGGGGCGTAGCCATTCATGAGGACAAATTATTATTTGAACATCTTTCCCTGGGCGGGGCGCAGGCAGGATTGTCCTGGCTCACCATTTTAAAACGGCGGGATGGGTATCGCAAGGCATTTGCTTCTTTTGATACAGAAATTGTTTCCTGTTATTCAAAGAGCAAAATTGAAAAACTACTAAAAGACCCCGGAATCATTCGAAACAGATTGAAAGTGCAGTCCGTTGTCCATAATGCTTCACTCATAAAGAAAATTGTGCAGGAAACAGGTAGTCTGGATCAATATCTATGGCAGTTTACAGGAGGAAAACCCATTCAAAATTCCTGGAAAAGTATGGAGGAACTCCCTGTTAGTACAAATGAATCTGATGCCATGAGCAGGGACTTGAAACAAAGGGGATTTAAATTTATAGGAACAACCATCTGCTATGCTTTCATGCAGGCAGTAGGTATGGTGAATGACCATACGGTGGATTGTTTCAGATATAAGGAGCTAAGAACTTAAATTATGGTTATAAAAAGAAATTTTGTCAATATTCTAAGATGGGGATTGCGATTACACGGGTCTTCTCATTTAATTGAAGTTTTTTCTGCAATTGGAGAGGAAGCATATATAACTGCCACTATTGCGTTTATTTTTATTTGTATAGAAATTTTAGCCAGCTTTTTTATCCCGCACGAACATGTACATTTTAAGGGCTTTAAAACAGAAGTCCATGAACATTGTGAAGATGAGGTAAAGGAATAATCTCTTTGTACCATGGCAGAATTATCGTCGTAAATTTACCTCGTTGTAATCAGCTTAAATAGAAGTTAGTCATTGGTCAATTGTCACTTGTCAATCGTAACGTAGTGTAGATTGATTAGTCATTATACCCAATAGCTAACACATATAATGCACCCATAGCTCAACTGGATAGAGCGTCTGGCTACGGACCAGGAGGTTTGGGGTTCGAATCCCTATGGGTGTACTCCTCTTCGTTACACTACGAAGATCAAGCTAATCTACATCCGCCGTAAGGCGGATTTTGAGGGGCAAGCACTACTTCGTATCACTACGAAACCCAAGCTATACTTGAAATCTGGGAATCGTATTCCTGGTTCAAGTTTCAATTGTAATGCCTCCAGTCCCTCAACTCCCAGATAATGGGAAATCTGCACTCTTTTATCCGAAATCCCCATTCCCCATAAACTATATACCAAAATCTATAAACCATTAACCAATAATCCCTTTCCTTCTACAATATCAATCATTTGACCTCAATATAGATTTTATTTAGATTACTATATCCAATTCGTTTAAATAAGATTATGTCAGAAAGAAAATTAGAACCAGTTTTCGTCTTTCGGGAACACCCCATAGACAATATAATAGCAAAAGCCCAACTCGTTAAAAATAAGGGCAGTGCCAGGTATATTCTCCTACAGGGAAAGGCAGGTACCGGGAAATCCACCATCATGAATCATTTGCCACTGATTTTAAAAAACAGCGGTATATCGTCCACCCATATATCCTTAAACTGTGAACCCTCATTGAATCTTCTGGATAGTCTTTCAAATTATGTGATGAAAGTTGGCATTCCTGAAAATGAAAATGGATTTAACGGACAACCTGCTTCCTTATATTCCTGTTTACTTCGCTTAAAAGATCCGAAGAACGATATTCTGCTCTTAACCCTTGATAATTTCCAGAACATCTCGCCCTATTGGGAGAAAGAATTTCACTTACTCATAGAGGATGAATTAGCCTTCCCCGTCTTCATTTTGATGAATTCAAGAAAATCTCATAAGGGCTATGACTGCATCGCGATAGAAAATTTCAATGATTTTGAATATAAGGAGTTAATCAGTCAATCCCTTTCAAAGGGATGGTATGATGAATTTGCTGATACAGTACATTGGTTAGAAGAAGTGACGAGTAGAAATCCATTGTTATTAAGTGTGGCACTTAGGAGATTAAAAGAAAAGGATTTAATCACCTCAACTTTTTGTGCAAATTTGGATGAGTTAAAGTCTAAAAAACTGAATCTGGTTAGGAGTGATTTGATAGACGATCACTATGATGTTCGCTCTTTGGCACCATCTTTAGTTGAAATACTCTCATACATTGCCTTAGCAGTTGAAGGAATCTCCCTCAAAGCAATACAGAATTTAATTCCAACTGCAGAAAAAGAAATCATTCAATCACTGATTGATAATGGTTGGATTGTACACAGAAATAAAGTTCTTGAGATTTTCCATCCACTCATTAAAGAGAAAATAAATACCCTTTTATCGCCTGGTGAGAAAAACTCCCTTTACAGAAAACTCTATGAACAAAACTCAATACATAATAATTATTATTTATCCCGGATCACTCATTTAAAAAAAGGAGAAAAGAAAAAGCTTTTAGAGTATGCTGACACATTGGAAAAAAATAATCAGTTTCATTCTGCACTTACTATTTATAGTCGTTATAAGGATCAACAACCCGCTCAGGCTCGCTGCTGTTACCGGTTAGGGAAGTCGAGAAAAGCAGAGAAATTATGCAGGGAAATTCTGGCAATAAATCAACAACCTCCGGTGGATGTATTTTACTCTATGGCAGGGGTATTATTCTATAAAGGAGCGTATAAGGAATGTCTTAGGTTTTTACACAACGGCATGAAACGAGAGGACATTACCACAGATCAAATGTGGATGTTCAGAATGCTGAAGACTTTATGCCACCATGTACTTCGGGAAAGTAAAGATACGAACCTTCAGTTAGAGTGGATGAAAAATAACTATGGCTCAAAGAAGAAGTATCGTTTGTATTATGACAAAATACGCAGCGAAATAAACATGCGAACTCCCCTTGGTTTTGATACAGAAAAACATGCTGTTTCTGCATTACGCACTGCCAAGAAACTACATGACCATCAGCTTATTATTTACTTTACAGGAAGTCTGATGGTTCATTTTATTCATTTAAATTGCCCTGCCCCCCAAAAGTTGTACCAAGTGTTAAGTTAGTAGTTGTGCAAACTGAAA
>CAZKEL010000110.1:0-3284 GCA_964551815.1 uncultured bacterium | reverse complement strand
TGGTGGCTGTAGCTCAGTTCTGGTTAGAGCGCAGGATTGTGGCTCCTGAGGTCGTGGGTTCAATTCCCATCAGCCACCCAATTATTCCAATTCCCCACATAAGGAATCAAAAGGTAATCTTATTTAGAGTCCTTATCATTTTTACTTTTGAATATATTTGCCCAGGAAAGGTTTAAATACCTTTCTCTGAAGAAAACCCATACGCCTATATTTACTGACCCCAGCACAAGATGGAAGAGGGAGTTCAATTCATTAAAAACATATAAATTATAAATTCCGATAAATAGATTAAACCAAATGGTAAGTTTTATTATTTCAATTTTGTCCGCTTTATTCATACTAATTCCTTTAAATTTTAAATTCCGCACTTAGGTTATTATACCTGCTGTAATTTTTTAAAAATGGGTACTACATCACAAATTCAAATTCGGTAAATTAAAATGAGACATGCATCACATTTTTTCAAAAAAAATATATTTCAACAGATACTATTAGTAATGATTTCTACCCTTCTTTTGTTCCCTGGCTGCAGCCAATTTCAAAATGGGGAAGTTGATCCCATTGAGTACAAATTTGAACGCTCCTATTATGAAGATGGGCAATTGGAATATGAAGCATCCTACCTGCATGGAAAACTGGATGGCACAAGTAAAGTTTGGTATCCTGACGGTAATTTAAAATCTGCCTCTGATTATAAGCTGGGACAACCTCATGGTAAATGGGAAAAATTTTTTAAAGATGGCGGAAAAATGTACGAAGTTTTTTATGCTCACGGGTTAAAAGAAGGTTATGAAAAATGGTATCATGAAAACGGTGCGATAAAATCTGAGCAGGAATTTAAAGCAGACATGCCAGTAACCGATATAACCCGCTGGAAAAATGACGGTACCCTTCTGTATTAATCCTGTTTTCACATGAATGAACCTGATTAAATTAAGTATGCGCAAATTTCTATCTGTCATTTTAGCAAGTCTTTTTCCCATGCAACTTTCAGCAGAATGTGATGGCTTCAACTGGTATCATGATATAAATATTGAGCACTGTAACCAGGGTGATATTCAGGCCCTAACCCACTTCATAATAAACAGTGGTGATTCCCTGGAGATGGATATGGATATAGATTTCGATGGTAAAGTTTCTGTTTTAGAATTGGGGTGGCAGCTTTGGGAAAATGGCCGACTTATCCACTGGATCTGTCAGGAAGTACCCTCCCCTTACTACTTTTACGAATATGACTGTGGATTAAATGGCACGGTTCCACCAGAGGTAGGAAATATGGATGCCCTGCAGAAGCTCCGATTACAAAAGAATAACTTGTCTGGAAACCTGCCTGAGGCTATCTGCAATCTTCCTTTGATAAATGAAGGATCATACTGGTTTAATCTTAAAGACAATCAAATTTGTCCCCCCTATCCCGCCTGCGTTGAAAAAATCCTTGGGTCTCAACGCATTACAAATTGTAATTAACTTTAGTTTCTTTTTCTCAATAATTTATCTTAAATTTTATTCTTTAAACGGAGGATTACCTATTATTTTGAAAACACTTTTAAAAGGGATTGCTTTAGGAGCAATCTTGTCAGTAAATATGTTGTATTCTGCAGACACCTTGTTGGTAGATAAAAATATCGCTGAAATTAACTGGGTTGGTAAAAAAGTTACCGGAGAACATGATGGTAGTATTAACATTGCCAATGGCTGGATAGTCATAGATAAAAACACCATCCTCAATGGATTAGTTACCATGGATATGACTACTATTACCAACGAAGATATCGAATCCCCAGAGTGGCGGAATAAATTGGAAGCACATTTGAAAAATGAAGATTTTTTTCATGTGGACTCCTTCCCCACATCTCAATTACAATTTTTAAAACCCCAAAGCTTTTTACTTTCAGATACAACCCTTAATACACTCTCCGCAGAGTTAACCATTAGAGGAATTACACATCCTGTTCAAATTCCCTGTATTGTAACACGGGAACAGGACAGATTCCGTGCATCTGGTGAATTAAAGATTGACCGAACCCTTTTTAATGTAAAATATGGATCAGGTAAATTCTTCGACGACTTGGGGGACAGAATGATTTATGATGAATTTACCATAAAATTTGATCTTCGTCTCAAAAATTCTATTGGTATTTCAGAGGAGTGATTTTGTGACGGATGGCACTCTCAAACAAAGCAGATTAAAACTAAATTTAGAAAACTAAAAAACAGAGGATTAGGTGAGGATGAAAAAATTAACGAATAAAATGACGCAGAAATGGGTGACTTTCCTAACGGGATTTCTCCTAATTGGAACCCTCTCTGCAAATACCCTAAGTCTTGAGAACAATGGTGACGGTACCTGGAATGTAAACTATACCAGTGAAGCAAATTTAGGTGGTTTTCAGTTTAATGTTGATGGAGGGAGCCTAACCAATGCCTATGGCGGAGATGCTGCAGCAAATGGATTCATGATTTCTACCGGTGGATCGCTGGTACTTGGATTTTCTTTAACTGGCAGCACTATTCCTGCAGGTGAAGGAACACTTCTGGTGATTGCAGTCACCGGTGAACCAACGGCTCTTATTAACCTGGTAATATCCGATGAAATTGCCAACCCTCTGGATTTTGTATTTGATGATGGCAGTGGCAATCCCAATTTACCGGATCAATTTGAATTTAATCAGTCCACTTTGCAGTCAGCCTACTTTTTTACCGAAGTCTCCATAGACGGAGTTCCCGTTGATTCTGATGACTGGGTGGGAGCCTTTAATGGAGATATCTGTGTCGGCTCACGCTTATGGGATACAAACCAGTGTAACAATGGAATTTGTGACATCATGGTAATGGGGGATGATGGCTCTGCCTATACCAGTGGATATTGTCTCACCGGAGATTTGCCCTCTTTTAAAATTTTTGATGCATCAGAAAATACTTATATAGATGCCTTCCCTTCTGAAGAAAACACCTGGACGAATAATGGGTTCAATTTTGTAACCACTTTATCGAATGGAATTCCAGGATGTACAGACTCCTCTGCGTGTAATTATAATTCAGCTGCAACCATTGATGATGGTAGTTGTGAAGATTGGGATGAATGCGGCGAATGTGGCGGTGACGGTATTGCTGATGGAGAATGTGACTGTGATGGTAATGTAGAAGACTGTGCTGGTGTGTGTGGTGGCTCTGCTGTAGAAGATGAATGCGGCGTATGTGGTGGTGATAACTCATCCTGTGCTGACTGTATTGATGTCTATTCTCTTAAATAAGAACCCACGGCAACTTTATCTGCCGGCAGT
>CAZKEL010000109.1:0-3465 GCA_964551815.1 uncultured bacterium | reverse complement strand
GGGAAATGACCAGAAAGAGTTCGGAAATTATGATGAATTGCGATTAATATTACCACTCATTTTTTGACAGACATTTTCATTATAGAAAACAGGAAGAAATTATGGCTAAGAAACAAACATTTGGTGAAAAAGTAGGACAGGCAAAAAAATCATCAAAGAACCACCTGAAATTGATCCGCTCAGGCAGATCAAATAAAGGAACCCTTCGGTTTTATGAGGAAATAGTACAAATTCCGGAAGGGAAAAATGCTGATGGATATGTGAAAGAACTCCTTTCAAAAGGAAATTAATTTTTACCCCATTTAAAGTTAAATAGGAGGGTTATTCCCTCCTATTTTTATTTATAGATATAAAAATTTCTTTATGTCAATTATCATTCCCCTTTTATTAACCTTTACTCAGATATTCTCTAAACCTGTAACCGAAGGAGAAGCCTTCGAATTGTTTCTGAAAGGAGAATATGCACTTTTACTTAATGATTACAATCAGGCAGAGAAGTTCTACAAAAAAGCACTTTCACTCCAACCCCAATCTCCAACCATCCTTAAATCTATGGTAGATTTATATTCCTACCAGGGGAATTATGACAAGGCAGAATTTCACTTAAGAACATTATATCAAAATTTTCCTTCAGATAAGGAAACGGGTTTTGAGCTATTCAATGTCCTCATACAAAATCAGAAAAAAGAAGATGCCGCCTCCATATTGGATACTCTCCTGCAATATTTCCCGGACGATGAAGAAGTACTATTATTTCAAGCCAATAATCATTATACCAATAAAGATTGGGTACAGCTTATGGAGACTTATTCCCGCCTTTATTTGTCTTCAAAAGGGGATGAAGAGTTACTCTACAAAATATTTGAGATGGGCATTGCCACGGGAAATATTGAAGCAACCGAAGAAATATTGATCCGATGCAATCAATCTGCACCATTAGACATCATCTCTGAAATGCTCATTGAAATTTATAGGGGTAAAGGGGAATTCCAATCTGCTATTAAATTACAAAAAGAGTTAATAGACTCTTCAAATATTGAGTTAGATAAACTACTAACCTTAAGTGAATTGTATTTGAGAAATCAGCAGCCGGAGGAAGTTATTCAGTTGCTTGAACCCATGATTAATTTGGAGCCGCCTAATTTGGATTTGCTTCAATTATTACTGATAGCCTATTCCACAACAGATAACACTCAGGGTGAAATAAATATGGGCAGGAAGCTCATGGTAAATTTTCAGGATAATTCTATTGGATATGAGACCTTGTCTATTGCTTTAATCAAAGAAGACCGAATTGAAGAAGCAACGGGGATTTTACTTCAAGGAATAGAGAAATTCCCGGATATCATTACCTTTCCCTATTCTCTGGCAACAGTGCATAATGAACAGGGGAGGCATGGTTTGGCAGAGAAATATTATTTAGAAACTCTCGCCCTTCAACCGGAATTCTCCTCAGCAAAACATTCTCTGGCAGTCCTTTATGAAACTATGGAAAACCCTGATGCCTGTGATTCCCTCTTTTTAGGTTTACTTCAAACTAATGAGGGAAATGCCATCAGTAAAAACGATTATGCATATATTATTTCTGAAAGAAGTAATGTGGATGATTCTCAGCTCCGATTTGCATTGGAATTGGCTGAAACAGCTTTGTCCTCCGAACCGCAGAATGCTGCATTCCTGGATACGGTAGGTTGGATATACTATCAATTGGGAGAATACCCTAAAGCAGCTGAATATCTAAAAAAAAGTCTAAGCATCAATAATGAGAACCCTGTAATTTTAGAACACATGGGTGATATTTATGTGAAATTGGAGATGCCTTCAAAAGCAATCACTCAATATAAAAAAATATTAGAACTTAAAACAGATAACCAGGAAATTGAAGCTAAAATCAGGCAGATAAATGAACGCTAACCCTTCTTTGACCCTTATTATTCCCGTATTCAACGAAGAAGAATCACTGGAAAAATTATATGAAGAAATAACCTCCGTTATTGGTGACTATTCTACTGAAATACTGTTTATTGATGATGGCAGTACAGATTCTTCATTCCACATTATTTCCCGTTTGGCAGATAAGGACAGCCGGGTTAAGGGATTACAGTTTTATAAAAATTTCGGGAAAGCGGATGCCCTTTCAGAAGGATTTCGGGAAGCAGAGGGTGAGGTGGTAATAACCCTGGACGCAGATCTACAGGATAATCCTGCAGAAATACCTAAATTAGTGTCAAAAATTGAAGAAGGCTGGGATATGGTGTCAGGATGGAAAAAAGACCGAAAAGATCCTGCAAATAAACGCATTCCCTCAAAATTCTTCAATTTTATTACCCGTCTAATGACAGGCATCCATATCCACGATTTTAACTGCGGACTAAAAGCGTATCGTAAAAAGGTGGTGAAAGCCATAGATGTCTATGGCGGGATGCATCGGTATATCCCGGCACTGGCAGGTCAGAAGGGGTTTAAAATAACCGAAATTGAAGTGAACCACAGACCCAGGGAATTCGGGGTTACAAAATATGGGGGTAACCGCTTTTTCCATGGTTTCTTCGATCTGTTTACCATGCTGTTTACAGGGAAGTATTTTGACAGACCACTGCATTTTTTCGGTCTCATTGGATTGCTTTTATTTACAATTTCAGCTGCCTGTGAATTTTATGCTCTGTATGATAAATTGATAAATGGAATACCATTTCAGATACATTTCGCCCTCATTGTTTTTGGTGCTATGGTATTTGGACTTGGGTTATGGTTTTTCTCTATTGGACTGCTAGGGGAATTATTCATTAAAAACACCGGCCGATCTGCTAAACGAATTCTCAAGGTGTACCACCAAAACAGTTAAAAAGTGCGTATTGCGTTTATTACGGTTGCTCCGCCATACCGGGGTGGAATCTCTAAACATTCATCTATCTTAACAGAAAAACTATCCCAATTGCATCAAGTAGATGTCATTAACTATAAAAGGCAGTATCCCGATTTTATATTCCCCGGAAGAACACAGTTTACCAGAGATAAGCAGCACTTCACTTCAGAGAGAAGCATTGATTCTATAAATCCCTTCAATTGGATTAAAACGGGCGGAATCTTAGCTAAAAGAAAATATGATTTGGTAATATTGAGATTTTGGAATCCCTTCTTTGCACCTGCGCTGGGGACCATAGCAGGTATTCTAAAAAGGAAATCTCCCCATACCAGGTTAATATCTTTATGCGACAATATCCTTCCTCATGAGAAAATGCCTATGGGAGAATCTTTTACAGAGTATTTTCTACAAAGAATGGATGGACATTTGGTACAGTCTTCACAAACTGAAAATGAATTAAAAGAGTTTCTTTACTCACCTGATTATGTGAAAAGGTTTCATCCACTATACGACTGTTTCCCTGAAAAAATGAAGAAGAACACAGCCAGAAAAAAACTTAAACTTGACGCAAAATTTGTTATCCTGTATTTTGGACTTAT
>CAZKEL010000108.1:2935-3588 GCA_964551815.1 uncultured bacterium | reverse complement strand
CACCAGTGAGTGCCCAAACGCCTGGAGGATGATGGTGAAGTCCATTTACCGGTTCAACTTGTGCAGATAAGCCAGCCATACTGATAAGAATCAGCCTATTTAATAATTTTATCATTGTAATATTGAATTATAAAGGAGTTACTCAGTGGGTACAATATAAATTGGATTAAAGAATTAAATCTAATGGAAATAACAACAGTTTGAAATTATTAATAATTTACTTCTGTTAGTTCAGGTTCCACCCATGCACCTTCTTCTTTCATTAGTTCAATTAGGGAGTCAACTGCATCTTCAGAAGGAATGTTTGATTGTACCATCTCTTGACCTCGATAGAGAGAGATTTTGCCTATCCCTGTGCCAACATAACCGAAATCTGCATCTGCCATTTCTCCGGGACCATTTACGATGCAACCCATGATACCAATTTTAACACCTTTCAGATGACTGGTGCGCTCCCTGATCAATGCAGTAGTTTCCTGTAAATCAAAAAGAGTCCGACCACAGGATGGGCAGGATATATACTCCGTTTTTGAAATGCGTGTGCGCGATGCCTGAAGTATTCCAAAGGCGGTTTGATTCACTGAATTAACAGGTCCACAGTTTTCTGTAGTAATGAATATTCCGTCACCTAATCCATCTAGGAGTAATCCCCC
>CAZKEL010000108.1:0-2907 GCA_964551815.1 uncultured bacterium | reverse complement strand
AGCATAGAGCTGGATTTTTTCTTTATAAAGATTGCCATAATGCCTACAAATAATTACCGGTACTTTACACTCATTATTAATCAGATTATTGAATATCTGTCTTTGTTCTGCCATCCCATGGTCATTATAGGTATCAATAACAAGAACTGCAGTGTCATCTACTTTTAATTTTGATATAATAATATCACTCAGATCAGATAAACACCCATATATAAAATTTATTTGAGAATGGAAATCATTCGTTTTTAAATAGTCTTTAATTTGAATTTGTGGGTAATGTTGATTTTTCTTTTCCAGTTTCCAGATATTATAATTCTGAACCACTCCCAGAGTGCCAGGGATATCAAAATCAATGTTGTTATCATTGATAAAAATATAGTCACAGGCAAAATCTCCTATTCCCCATTTATCTTCCATTGGCAGATATTGATAGCCTAATGATGAAAGGGTTTCTCTGGTTATTTCATTTTCTAATGCTAAATTAACCATAACCCTTGGAACATTGTCACCCCCAAAATTTGCCACCACATTTGTTTTTCTTTTCTGATATTCGTAGTGAGAGTAGCCTGTTGGAGCAGAATCTATTATTGGTTCATGAATTGCTCTGTTTTCGTAGCGATCCACCAGCATTCTGGCTATGGGAATTTCGTATTCAGGTTCTTCTGTGAGTGAAACTCTTATGGTATCTCCCAAGCCATCCTCTAAAAGAGTACCGATCCCCACTGAAGATTTTATTCTGCCATCCTCACCCTCACCGGCTTCGGTTACCCCTAAATGAAGGGGATAGTCCATACCTTCTTCATCCATTTTATTTACCAGAAGACGGTATGCCTGCACCATAACCAATGTATTACTGGCTTTCATGGATAGCACAATATCATGGTAGTTATTATTCTTACAGATGCGAAGAAATTCCATAGCTGATTCCACCATACCCAGGGGTGTGTCTCCGTATCTGCTGAGGATTCTGTCAGAGAGCGAACCATGATTTGCACCAATGCGCATAGCTCTACCCTCGGACTGACAGCGTTTCAATAGGGGGAAAAAGCGGTCATTGATCCGTTCTAATTCTTCCCGGTAAGAGGCATCAGTGTACTCAATATTTTCAAATTTTTTCCTGTCCGCAAAATTCCCCGGATTTATACGCACTTTTTCCACATGGAGGGCTGATTCAAGGGCAGCATTGGGGGTAAAATGGATATCTGCAATAAGGGGCGTAGAATATCCTCTTTTTTTCAACTCTTTTCTAATATTTGCGAGATTTTTTGCTTCCCGAATGCCAGGGGCGGTGATTCGTACATATTCACAGCCGGCTTCAATCATGCATATAGACTGCTCAACAGTTGCAGTGGTATCCATCGTATCTGTGGTGGTCATAGACTGCACCCTAATCGGATAATCACCACCTAATGGTATATCCCCAATGTTCACCACTCTTGATTTTCTGCGGCAATATCGGGTTAGAGATTCACAATATGTAGAATCTATGTTCAATTTTAAATCTATTAAAAGGTAGGAAAATTAGACTATTCTTTGAAGGATAACCAGAGTATTTTTCTCTTTGTTTACCTTTAGAGATGGAAAGGGAAAAGTTAGTTGGTAGAATCTAAAATAATATTGGCAATAATAACTAAATCCAAAACATCAAGATTCCCATCCTGATTCAAGTCTGCTAGTGAAAATTGCATTTCTGTGTACTCAGTCATTCCCAAAATAAAATTCACTACCCAGACAATATCCAGAATATTTAAGTCCCCGTCATAATTCACATCACCAGGGAGTTTGCTACAATCCCCCCACTCCAATTCTGGCATAGTCAATGGAGATCCCAAGATAAACAGACCATTTTGTCTATCGGATGAAATAATATATCCGCTGGGAAGGTAGGCATAAGTCCCCCAGTTACCATCAAAAAGCCCTGATCCCTCAGAGGTATCAAAATATCCTACCTCAAGGGGGTTTTCAGGGTTAGCAATGTCTATTACTCTGGTTCCATCTACATAGTATGATATGATAGCCAGATTTGTTTCTGGTCGAACATATACATTGTGTACGGAATGATCAGGATGGGTGATATATTCAGAGAGTAAATTGATATTATCGTAGTCTGTAATATCCCAGATTTTGATGTGTCCCCCACCTGTCTCATCTGCAGTAATCAGAATGTTCTCATCATAAGTGACTGCGCAATCATGGGTGGGACTACTGGTGATATGAGTTACCAATGTCTCCAGATTAGATTTATCTGACACATCAAGTATATAGAACTTTTGTGCTGAAATGGCAGCACCATATAATTTATTATTATACACTTCAATATCATGTAAGTAATCACCAATCCAGGTTCCAATCAACTGAGGCTGCTGAGGTATATCTAAATCGTAAATCCATAAATGATGTTCATTGGCTCCTACCACATAAAGAAATCCATCTGCATCAATGTAAATATTATGGCTGTTGGTAAAATCCTCAATGGTGTAAACAAGTTGAGGATCATCAGGATTATCCATGGATATAACTGCAATACCTGCATCTGCTTCTGTACCAATATAGATGTGGCGATTCCAGTATTTCAGGTCACGCCAAATATTTGCCGATCCGGGAAATCGCTTTATTTCAATAGGATTATAGGGATCTGTAATATCTACAATGGCCGCCAAATCCTGAACCAACCCAACGACGGCAAATTCTCTTCCATCCTGGGAGAACCCTGTAATATCTGAAGTGCCTTGCCCGAAGGTTACGTAGGATACAAGCTCCATATTACATGCCCGCTCTGCACATTCAAGATCAGTTGTTCCAGAACCACCACATATACCACAATAATCTTCTACAGCAGTCCCACCACAAATTCCCTGGCAATCTGCTGTATAGGCACAACTTCCATCAGAGACAGCAGCTTCAGGA
>CAZKEL010000107.1:0-3625 GCA_964551815.1 uncultured bacterium | reverse complement strand
CTAATTAAGATAAGGGCGTAAACACCCTGTTCTATTTTTGGAGACTTTTTTAACCCAGCCCTAAAGGGTGGGGCAATTGAAAGATATTTATACAATTTAAATTTAAACATTGGATGTGTCATAGAGATTTGGATATGGAATTATTATTTTAGTAATATTCATTAGAAAACCAATCCATGTCTGTCCACCTGTATGGAGAAAGGGGAAGAACATGGGAAATTGAAGAATATTTATGTATTTTCATTCTATCGAAGGTATTCTTAATAAGGTCTGGGTATTGAATTAAATTTTATTGAATACCTACTATCAACCCTACCCCTAATTGTCCATATTCCATCCCTCAGAATTGTAGGATAAATTGCATTATTGATATCGTTATTTTTATAATTAAACTTCATTTTCAACATTTGTATTCTATCCACAGAAAACACGGTTTGAGAATAAAACTACCAGTATCTCCTCCAACCCAATCCTGCAAACTTGAGCCCCGATAAGGAGCAGCCATTCCTGAAACGGTAAAATTTAAAATAGTTTTCCTATATATTTACTAACCCAGTCCTTTAGGGCTGGGTGTAAAGTGAAAAATAATAACCATACGCCGTTCACGGCGTTACTCCATGGTGTTTTAGAAGGCTATCCACCTCTTCACGAAACCCTTTCTTCCTATGATGTTCTTCCTGATTCTTTATATATCGTCTTACCTTTCCAACCTGTGATTCCGAAACAGAAAATACTGCAAATCCACACTGCCAAACAAACTTTTCTTTGATGAAGTCATTTGAATTTACCCAATGGGCAGATTCTCCCTTTATCAAGTTGGCAATTTCAGATGGTGCTTGTGTTGGTTTAAGTCCCATCAGTAGATGCATATGATCCATATCGCCATTGGCAGTATCAATATATATGCCTTTTTCTTTACCATTCTCCTTGAAATGGTAAATTAGTTTTTGTTTCAAATCGTTGCGTATTATTCTCTCTCTTTTTTTCGTTGACCAGACAAAATGCATCCAGATTTTATGATATGTTTGCATAGGGATCCTTTCATTTTTTAAAGGGCGTAAACGCCCTTTGGTGGTAGCGACTCTTTTAACCCCGCCCTAAAGGGCGGGGCAATTTAAAGATAATTTAAATTGAACTTATCAAAATTTATGGGATCATCCTTAATCAATCTGGCTATAAACTTTCTTTTAAGAGAGGGAATCATCTATTAATTTACAGCGTATTGCTGCAGACTATTGAAATCAACCAACTTCAGAGTAGCTTCATGGGTGGACTCCAGAAAGACAGGCGGAGCCTTGCCCTGTTCATAGGCTTCTTTCCAGCGGATAGCGCAGAGACACCAGCGGTCACCAGGTTTTACACCGGGGAAGTCATATTCGGTATGGGGTGTGGAGAGGTCATTACCCACCGATTTACTGAAGGTGAGAAATGCTTCCGTTGCCAATATGCAGACAGTGTGAACACCGAAATCTTCTTTGCAGGTATCACACATGCCATTGCGGAAGAACCCCGTTTTGGGATTGTCACAGCAGATTTCCATTTCTTTACCAAAAACATTGATTGAAGGGTATATATCCATATTTATTTATCCTCTACAGATTTCCACCTGCTGGAGGTGACTTCAATAGTTGTATCTGTTTCAGGTGTAATTTTCACCGATTTATACTCTGTATTATGTTCAGCATTGTACGCCCGATGTGCATTATCACAATAGGGCATGGTCTGGCTGAGTCCGCAGCTGCAGATGCTGTATTTTTTACCGGCTTTGAGTTTGATTTTTATATTTTTATTGGTCAATTGTCATTTGTCATTGGTCATTTGTCATTGGTCACTTGTCAATGGTCATTCGAAAGTCATTTGAAATTAGGTACATTGAGGATACTTGAAACTTATGGCTTGCAACCAATTGCATACTGCGAAGTATTTCCAACTACAAACCATTAACCATCAACCATTAACTATTATCTATTACTCATCTTTTGCAGCATTTCATAAGTATAAAGTCCGTCAGCATGTCCATCGCCCCAGAAAATACGGATGGCATAATGGCCAACTCTTTCCCAATTCCTCACCAGAAAAGCAGTACCGGATAATTTCTTCTCCGGTCCTTTATACACATTCCCTAATACATCTTTTTCTCCGCTGCAAAATGCACAGGGACAGCATTTTCGTAAATGTTCAAGACTAATGAAAGATTCAGAACTATCCGACCATTGGATAGCTGCTTCTTTATCCGTTAAAAGTAATTCATTCACAGTGATTGTTTTTTTCATAGTCTAAGAAATATCTATGCTGTCTAATTTGTTATGATGGGCTTCCCCTTCTTTCAAGGTGACATGGTACACTCCCGCATCTTTATAAAAGGCAACAGCTGTATGAAATTTACCATCTTTCAGATGCAGAGCAGCACCATCATCCAGAGCATAGCAGGAGTCAATTTGCTTATCAGTGATAAATTTTTTAACGGAGGGACGACGGTCTTTTTCCCCATCATAATGAGGGCAGCAAGTACCCTCAGTGAATCCCATACACTCCATCACATTGAGGTTACTGGCCCAAGAATCTGTTACCCCCTTTTCAAACCAGCAAATGGCACCGGCACTGACCCCACAGAGAATCGTTCCACGGTTATAGGCCTTCAGGAGTAACTGATCTAATTTCCATTCTCGCCAAACCGCCAGCATGGATTTCGTATTTCCGCCGCCTACATAAATGATATCCTGTTTATTGATCAGGGAATCCAATCTCGGTGTACGAGTGAAAAAATCCAAATGGGCTGGTGTGCAGTTTAACTGAGTGAAAGCCTGGTAAAATGATACTGTATAATACCGGTTTTCTGCTGAGGCTGTGGGAATGAACAGTACCTTTGGATTCTCTTTAGGGCACTGGTCAACAATGTATTTTTCAATAATGGGATTATTGGGGTGCCGACCAAAACCTCCGCCACCAATAGCGATGATATCTCCTTTTGCACTCATTTGGTTTTTCTCTTTTTTAACATTTTTCTCAATCCTTTATCTTCTTTTTCAGCCATAAATTTTTTGGCTTCATCTGGTGAGAGTTCTTTTCCATTTACGGTGACACTGAGGAGGGTATCTTCGCCGTCAACCTCCATTTGAATTTGTATATCTTCCAACTCATTATGGTGGTGATCACCGCTATGATGATAAGAATGTTCTTGGTTGTATTTGCAGCTTTTGCTCCATTTGCCACAACTCTTCTTTCCACATCCACGGTAGCAGAGATGGGAACAGATACCAACGGTGAGAACAAGCAGTAATAAATATTTCCAAAGTAAATCCAGTTTATCTTTCAGATCCATAATTTTTCCTTAATTATTTGAAGTTTGTATATGCCTTTTCATTCGGCATAGGGTGTAATTTATTATAGGTAGAATAGAATGGAAAAACAGCTTATTTAAAACTATGGCCCCAGAAGTATATTCATTTGATGCCATTGTCATCGGAGCCGGAGTTGTGGGCTTGGCGACTGCACGAAAATTGAGTGAATCCTTTCAACATATCCTGTTAGTTGAGAAGGAAGAATCTTTCGGGAGACATGTATCCAGTAGAAACTCTGAAGTCATTCACTCGGGGATTTACTATAAAAAAGACAGCCTGAAAGC
>CAZKEL010000106.1:0-3643 GCA_964551815.1 uncultured bacterium | reverse complement strand
TCCTGAAGCTGCTGTCTCTGATGGAAGTTGTGCCTATACAGCAGATTGCCAGGGAGTTTGCGGAGGAACCGCCGTTGAAGATCATTGTGGTATTTGTGGCGGAACAGCAACTACAGATCTTGAATGTGCAGAAAGGGCATGTAATATGGAGCTTATTTCCTATATAACTTTTGGCCAGGGAACCTCAGATGTCACCGGTTTTGCTCAGGATGGAAGAGAGTTTGCGGTGGTTGGATTGGTACAGGATTTAGCAGCTATAGTGGATATCACTGATCCGGGAAATCCTTTCGAAATTAAAAGATTCCCCGGGCCGGCAAATATTTGGCGTGACCTGAAATATTGGAACCGTCATATCTATATTGGAACGGAAGCAGCAGCAGGCATTACCGTCATTTCTATGGAAGATCCCGATGATCCCCAAGTGGTGTACACCATTGAAGACTTCACCAACAGTCATAATATTCACATTGATGCAGAGGGCTTCCTTTATGTGGTAGGTGCTAATGAACACCATTTATGGATATATGATCTTGCAACACCTCATGCTCCTCAATTGGTAGGTACATGGAGTGAAAATAATCTACACGACATCGAAGTGTATAACGATAAGCTGTATGGAGCAGCAATTTCAGCCAATCAATTTTATATAATGGATGTATCGGATAAATCAAACCCTCAGACTATTACTACCCATTTAACGGGGAGTGCAACTCATGATTGTGCCGTAAGTTATGATGAAAATATTCTCCTTACAGCAGATGAAACGGCTGGTGGTCATGTTAAAATTTGGGATATATCTGATTATGATAATATAAATCTTCTTTCCGAATACATGACCCATGCTGATCATTCTATGCATAATGTGTATATTCGGCCTGAATCAAATTTAGCAGTACTTTCCTATTATGTGGATGGTACGCGCATTCTTGATATCGCTGACCCTGAGAATCCTGTTGAAGTAGGATATTTTGATACTTCCGAAGAATCAGGATTATTTGATGGCAATTGGGGAACTTATGCTTATCTACCCAGCGGAGTTATTATTTCTACAGATCGTCAAAACGGATTGTTCATGTTAGGTTCTCCTCTTACAAATTCGGCCTTGGAGTGGGATGACTGTAGTATTCCGCCTGGAGATGTGAATTATGACGGAGACATCAATATTTTGGATATTGTCTGGGTAGTGAATTTTATTTTAGAATTAAATGAATACACAGAAATGCAATACTCCTTAGCGGATATGAATGCGGATGGTGCCCTGGATATTTTAGATTTAGTTCTAATGGCAAATGCGATCCTCGAATCTAATTAACGTCTGTCAGAATAATATTTACCCCCCTTATAAAAATACTGTATAATTCTTTAGAGGTTTTGTCTAATTTTCTATCCCTTATTTGAAGCAAATAATGATTAGTGACACTACCTATTGTACCTCTATGACCCAATACTGCCGCAGGAAGTCCAGAGTAGTAAATATTGGTGATATTCCTTTAGGAGGAAAGTATCCTGTCAGGGTGCAGTCTATGACAACCACGGATACCATGGATACTTATGCAACGGTAGAGCAGTCCATTCGCATGATCGAAGCCGGCAGCGAATATGTACGGATTACCGCCCCAGGCATTCGGGAGGCAAAGAATCTTGCAATGATTAGGGAAGAACTTAACCGTAGAGGATATTCTACACCTTTGATAGCTGATATTCATTTTACACCCAATGCAGCTTTAGAGGCCGCACTGCATGTGGAGAAAATACGAATTAATCCCGGTAATTTTGCAGACAGAAAAAAATTTGAAGATATTGAATACACAGACACTTCGTATAAAGAAGAATTGGAACGGATTCATGACCGTTTTCTTCCCTTATTAAAACGCTGTCAATCTGAAGGCAGAGCAATGAGAATTGGTGCTAACCATGGTTCTCTTTCTGACAGGATTCTCAGCCGCTACGGTGATACCCCTCTTGGAATGGTGGAGTCTGCCATGGAATTTCTACGAATCTGTAAAGACTACGGTTACCATGATATTGTACTGTCCATGAAAGCCAGTAATACACTGGTCATGGTACAGGCATACCGTTTACTGGTAAAAAAAATGGATGCAGAAAATATGGATTATCCCCTGCATTTAGGGGTAACTGAAGCCGGAGAAGGTGAGGATGGAAGAATTAAATCTTCGGTGGGAATAGGCACGCTTCTGGAAGATGGTCTGGGTGATACAATCAGAGTTTCTCTCACCGAAGAGCCAGAAAAGGAAATACCCATTGCCAGAATGCTGGTGGAAAGATATGATAACAGGGCAGATCATGCTCCCATTAAAAGTAAAGATCCTCTGGGGTATTCTCCTTTTGAATACCAAAAAAGGGGTACGAATGCAGTTGCTGACATTGGGGGTGAAAATGTTCCCCGAGTCATGGTAGATTTGGCACTTGAAAAGAGTATTAACCGGGAATCCCTCTTATCCTTGGGCTACCAATATTTTCCCGTTGAGGATAAATGGGGAATAGGGGATTTCGCTTGTGATTATATTTTTATCAATGATAAAAATATTGATTTCGATCTCCCTGGTACTTTGGGAGTAGTCCAAAACTATCAAACCTGGAAAAAAGAGAAAAAAAGCCGGCACTATCCACAAATTCAAATTAAGGATTATGGTAAGAGTAAGATAGTACATCCTCAACTAAATTTTGTCTATGGATGTTTATCCGATTTAAATGATGAAATTATCTCAACCTTAAAAGAGGATAAAACTGCAGTTCTTCTCATTGATACTTACAATGAGCATGGTATGGCTGAGCAAAGGCAAATTTTCAACAAACTCCTGAAATATAATTGTAGAACTCCCGTTATAATTGGAAGGTATTATGGAAACCTCCCTCATGAAAAACTACAGCTATTTGCTGCAACTGATTTGGGAGCATTGCTGGTAGATGGGTTAGGCGACGGAATTTTCATTGCTGCCGAACATTGCGGACCCATAAAAGCAATTAACCAAACTGCCTTTGGGATACTTCAGGCATCCCGCACCCGCATATCTAAGACGGAATATATTTCCTGCCCATCCTGTGGTCGTACCCTTTTTGATTTGCAGGAAACAACTGCTATGATAAGAGAACGCACTAGCCACCTGAAAGGGGTGAAAATTGGTATTATGGGATGTATTGTGAATGGCCCCGGAGAAATGGCAGATGCGGATTTTGGTTATGTAGGCACTGGTGTGGGAAAAATTAGTCTCTACCGTGGCCAGGAGGTAGTCCAGTCCAATATCCCCGCTGAAAATGCTGTAGATGCCCTCATTGATTTAATGAAAGAAGACGAAGTATGGGTGGAACCTGAACTATTGGAATCCATTTGAAATAAATTTTTTAAATCAGTTTAATGTCAGGACTTTAAACAGAAAAACATAACAGATCATTTTTTATATTCAACCTGTAGGCCATCTAAATTCAATAATAAATTCCATTAGATTAGATTGATCTGTTAAATTTATATTGCACCCTCTGAAAACTCCATCACTTTTACAACATAACAAAATGATTATATTTAACTGGCTGATTCTAATCAGCATGACCCTGGTTTCTGCACAGGTAGAACCGGTAAATGGACTTCACCATCATCCTCCAGGCGTTTGGGCACTCACTGGTG
>CAZKEL010000105.1:0-3670 GCA_964551815.1 uncultured bacterium | reverse complement strand
GCGGGATGGACGAGACTCGAACTCGCAACTTCCGGCGTGACAGGCCGGTGCTCTAACCAGTTGAACTACCACCCCAATTATTAATGAAAAATTAATAATTTAAAATGAAAAATTGTTAATTAAGAAGTTAAATAATCAATTAACAATAAAAACGACTTTTGGTTATGAATCTTTCTTGGGTTTTATTAAAATAGCTGCTGGAATAATGACACAGTAGCCAATGAGTAAAATGACAGGGGCCAGTTTAACAGATTGAATACTTTCTGTTTCCCCCGTTGCCATCAGAAAATACCCGGATATAATCACCAAGAGTCCTATACCAAAAAGCTGATAATTGATCTTTCCGAAAGACCAAGAATGAAATAAGGATTTATTCCCGTTTTTCAAAGCCCGTAAAATTAACGGACTTAAAAAAAGCCAAACAACACTTAATCAGAGGTAAATAAAAAAAATTCTATTCCATTGGAAAAAGTGAATTCAGCCGGCTAATTTTGCCACGTCATGCCTGACACCAATTTCACAATTTACAAACCGGTAAAACTCTGGGGTGGAATTTCCCTTATTTCCGCCCTATTGGTACTTTTTATTTATTCCATTATTTTAAACTGGAAAATTCATTGCCCGGACCCTGACCTGCTCATTACCATTTCAAAAGGGGCATCTGCAGGTTCAGTTGCCACTAGTTTAAATAAAAGTGAATGTCTGGAGAATGAGTCCATTTTCAAACTGGCACTTACCCTCACTATGAAGAACAAAAAGATTATTCCCGGCAGATATAATTTCAAAGGAATTACCACCATCTGGCAGGTAGTAAAAATGATTACTTCTCCTTCAAATGACAGAGTAAAAGTCACGTTGGTGGAAGGCTGGAATTTAGACAGATTTGCAGAAGAACTTCAGAAAAAACTGCATATTGACAGTTACGAGTTTAAACGCTTATGCAGGGACTATAATTTCATCCATGCGCTGGGGGTAGATGCTCCCTCCTTAGAAGGATTTCTATTTCCTGATACTTATATACTCACCAGAACTTATACGGAAGAGGATATAGTCAAAATTCTGGTGAACCAATTTAAACATAACTGGCATCTTGTGCAAAAACACTCATCCATTCGAATGAATATGCGTGAACTTACAACGCTGGCTTCCATTATTCAGGGTGAGGCAGTCTATTCTGACGAAATGCCTACCATATCCTCCGTTTATCATAATCGGTTAAAAAAGAATATGCTACTCCAGGCAGACCCTACTATTCAATATATCCTGCCCGGTAAACCCCGCAGATTATATAATAAAGATTTAAAAATTGATAATCCCTATAATACCTACAAATACCGAGGGCTTCCACCAGGGCCGATTAACAATCCCGGGCTGGCAGCCTTGATGGCGGCAGTAAACCCAAAAGAAACGGAATACCTGTACTTTGTAGCTGACGGAGAAGGCAGGCATACCTTTACCCGGACAAATGCCGAACATAATGAAGCAAAATTGGAATTAAAACGAAAGAGAAGACAGAAACGGAAGTTATGAACTTAAATGATTTAAACCCCCAACAACGCCAAGCCGTAGAACTCGTCGGTGGTCCCATTTTGATTTTTGCAGGAGCCGGCAGTGGCAAAACCAGAGTGCTCACGCATAAAATTGCCTATCTGGTACAGGAGGCTGGACTTGCTGCTGAAAATATTCTCGCTGTTACTTTTACCAATAAAGCAGCCAATGAGATGAAGCAGCGTGTTTCTCAATTGCTGCAGATGGATATTTCAAGTATGTCGGTGGGTACCTTCCATTCCATATCGGCTAAAATTATGCGGCGGGAGATTCACCAATTAGGCTACACAAATGATTTTGTTATTTATGACACTGATGATAGTCGTGCTGTGATAAAAAAAGCCATTAAAGACTTAAAGCTTGATGAAAAAACCTTTGTACCTAAAGGTGTGCAGGCACAGATTAGTATGGCTAAAAACCAACTGATTTCTCCTGAACAATTTTCCCACACAGCAGAAGGATTCAGGGATGAAAAGATTGCAGAGATTTATTCACAATATCAAGAAGACCTGCACAAAAGTAATGCTCTAGATTTTGATGATCTGCTCCTCAAACCGCTGCAACTATTTCAGGAGCACCCCCATCGTCTGGAATATTATCAAAACCAATACCAATATGTTTTGGTAGATGAATATCAGGATACCAACAAACCACAGTTTGAGTTTGTACAAGCCCTGTCACAGGGGCACAGAGATATTTGTGTGGTGGGGGATGATGACCAATCCATTTATAGTTGGCGCGGGGCGGATGTGAACAATATCCTCAATTTTGAAGAAGCCTTCGGAGATGCCAGCATTATTAAACTGGAGCAGAATTACCGCTCAACAAAAACGATCCTTGAATGTGCCTGGTCCGTAGTCTCACGAAATTCATCCCGTGCTGAAAAGAAATTATGGACAGATAATGATGCAGGGGAAAAAGTTTCTATTCTGGATTGTGTAGATGAAAGAGACGAAGGCTGGCAGATATTGAAATCTATCCGTCATGAAACCCATAGGGAGAATAAAACTTTCAGTGATATGGTGGTTCTTTATCGCACGAACGCCCAAAGCAGGGTGGTTGAAGATGCTCTCCGTAGAGAAGGAATACCCTATCAAATTATTGGTGGTACTAAATTTTATGACCGTAAGGAAATCAAAGATGTTCTTGCCTATCTCCGGCTTATTATGAACCCTGCCGACAGTGTGAGTTTTGATAGGATAGTGAATTTCCCACCCCGTGGAATCGGAAAGACTACTTTGGAGAAAATTCATTCTGTGGCAGTCAATAATAAAATGACGTATCTTGCAATTTTAGACGAAATGGAAAGATTAACGGTTGGTCCCAAACAACAAAAGGCCCTTCATGAATTTAATCAGCTCATTCATAAGTTTAAATCTGGCTATCAGAAAGAAAATATTGTATCCATTACTACAGATTTACTGTTGGATATAGACCTGAAATCTTATTTCATCAATCAAAATACCCAGGATGCCTTAGAGCGTTGGGCAAATGTAGAAGAATTGGTAAACAGCATAGCAGATTTTGCAGAGAATCGAGATGCAGCGGGACTAAGCGATTTCCTGGAAGAAGTCTCTCTTCTTACAGATATTGACCGCTGGAATGCATCTGACGAGGCAGTGACATTGATGACCATTCACAGTGCAAAAGGATTGGAATTCCCCGTAGTCATGGTGGCTGGGTTAGAGGAGGGCTTATTCCCACTTGGTAATTCTTTATATGAAGCGGAAGAGTTGGAAGAGGAGCGCCGCTTGTTTTATGTGGCATTGACCAGAGCAGAACAGAAAGCATATTTAAGTTATGCTCATGCCCGCCGTCGCTTTGGAGGCCCGCCAATACCTGCTGCCCCTTCCAGGTTTATCTCTGAACTCCCTGATGCTTTGATTGAGGAAAGCAATGGAAAAGCATCTTATTCACCTGTGAATCTAAAACATAGGGTATCCACTAACACTCCAAAACAGAAAGAGCCTGTTGAAGCAGGAAAAGAAGTCGAACATAAAATATTCGGCAGGGGACGGGTTATCGCCGTAGAAGGAGTGGGGGAGTCTGCAAAATTAACGGTTGTCTTTTCAGGGAACGTGCGTAAAAAACTCATCGCCAAGTATGCCAATTTAAAACCGGT
>CAZKEL010000104.1:0-3784 GCA_964551815.1 uncultured bacterium | reverse complement strand
CTATTCACTGGAACTATATCAAATGAATAAAATTTACTGCAAAGATTACCGCACAGTTAAATATTTATGTTTGATGTTTATCACAACAATTTCTCTTTACAATTTGAATGTAACACTATGTAACAATTCTCACTTACCCGATTTATAACAGAAAATAATTGCTATATTCTTCGGTGTTATCTTTGAAAAAATATATCAAATCTTTGGAGGATATTTACAATGAAAACCTTTAAACCCTTCCAGATCGTTTTACGATCACTTTTTCTCCTTATAACTGCACTGTCAACGGTATTGTTTGCACAGGAAATTACCCTTATAGGTCATGTCTATTCCAGCGATGTATCCAACGGTTTAGGTACTCCCGTTTCAGGTGCCCATGTAGGCATTGCCATGAATTCGGTGCCTGAAGGAACCTTCACTACCACCGATGAAAACGGCTATTATGAATTGCATTTTCCCTGGACATGGAATGGTCCAATCCCTATTGCCTGTGAAGCAGAGGGTTATGAGTATTATTATGCAACCTTTTATCCCGATGCTAATACTTCTCATGTTGAGTATGATATCTGGCTCAACCCCACATCAGGTGGAGGTACCTGGACTTACTTAGAGGGTAATGTATGGCAGAACAACGGCTGTCTGGGAGGTCCAATCGGCTGCCCCATAGAAGGGGCAACCATAACAGCTTTCGATATGACTACCCCAAACGGCATGGCTTATACAACTACTTCAGACGGCTGGGGTCATTATGCATTGGAGCTGCCTGTGGGCGTTTATATGGTGAGTTGCATTGCTCCAGGCTGGCAAAGTGAAACCATTGATGTGGAAATTGGAGGAAATGGGGCGGTTCACGATTTTTATCTCTTGGAAGAAGGCAATAATTCTGAAGTCTATTTTTCCGGAACTGTATCGGGAGAAGTTTCACCTCAGCTGCCTGCCTTTGTGCCATTAGAAGGAGCTGTTGTTTTTCTGTTTGGTGGATTTACTGGTGGTATTCTGGCTGAAACCCATACAGACGAAAACGGCTATTTTGAGTTCGGTGATGTGGTTATGTCTGCCACTGCTGTTGGAGTAGAAGCTGCAGGATACCTTGGGCAGGACCATTCCATAATGGAACTCTGTGATTCTACCACCCCTAATACACAGGAATGCTTTCCACTTCAGCATGACTTTTATCTGAATCTGGACTACCAACAGGAAGTAGCAACCCTATATGGGTTGGTCACAGGGCAAATGTCACAAATGGGACCGGAGTTTTCCATTGCCGGAGCCACGATCACAGTAACACCAGGAAATTCAGAAGCGCCTTACTATACAACTTCTACAGATGAAAATGGAAATTATGAACTTCAACTTGAAAATCCTGATCCCACCGTTGCCTGGCTGGTTACCTGTACTGCAGAAGAATTTGGCACTCAAACAACGGAAGTATATTTAGTATATCAGTTAGAGATAGAGGTGAACTTTCATTTCACTGCCTGGGAAGAGCCTGAAGTGCCTGCACCCTATGACCTTACGGTGGAATTGGTTGAAGCCGGAAGCTGGTACCCCATCGCTATATTGGATTGGCAGTATCCGCCGGTTGATGATTTAAACATGCCACCAGTTTTTAATGTATATGGACAGGTGGGTTCAAATAATGATGGCTGGGTACATGCAGCTACCACCTATGATACCCATTTTGAAATGGCATTGGGGGGAGTAGTGGGTTATAACGGCTGTTTCTATGTGACGGCAGTGCAGGGAGGAGTGGAATCAGAATCCAGCAATATTGCCTGTGGAGAGGATGAACCCCATGAGGTACCTCCACCAACGGATCTAACGGTAGAAATTCTAGAGTCCTTCCCGCCCTTTGCACACCTGAATTGGAATTACGGCTCTGCTACGGATCCATCTATGAATAATGCTCTTTTCCAAATCTATGCCAACTGGAGCTGGAATGAAGATGATGAATGGCAGTTGGTAGGGGAAACAATGGACACCCAACATCAATTTGTCATTGGGGATGTTATAGATATGTCCACCTGTTTCAAGGTCACGGCCATTGTGGAGGGTGTAGAATCTGATCCCAGTAATGTAGCGTGTATTGAAGCTGATCCTACCGTGCCAGCTCCCTATGATCTTTCGGTGGAATATGAAGCCAACCCCTTAGGGGGTACTGCCCATCTCAATTGGCATTATGACAATTATTGGGGAATATATCCTACCTTTAATATCTATGTGAATTACGGCTGGGCAGATAACGAATGGATGCTCACCGGTACCTCTCAAACCCATAATTTTGAATATATTCTGGGTGATTTCTGGTGGCCTGAGCAGTTGTGTTTTAAGGTTACGGCTATTGACCCCTTCATGAATGTGGAATCTGAACCCAGCAATGTGGCCTGTGCCGATCTCTATCCAGATCCGGAATGCGAAGACCTTTCTGGCTTGCATTTTGGTGACTGTGAAATGGTCATCGGTATCGGCTGGAACGGAGAGGAATGCACCTATTACTCCGGTTGTGGTACAGTAGATCAGCATGGCGTGGACCATGCCGGATCATTTTTTGAGTCCATGGAGGCTTGTGATGCAGCCTGTAGTTCAGGGGGGGAATATGGCGCTCTGGCCGGAGAAGTTTTTTATCAGTGGGGAGATGCCATTGAACTGGTAGCCGGTGCCCTGGTACAAGTACATAGTTCAAATGGGACTGTCTCCTACACCACAGAAACCAATGAGAATGGGTTTTACTTGATTGAGGAAATCCCGGCAGGTTATTATGCGGTTACCTGTCTTGTGTACACTGGAGAAACCATGACCCAGGAAGTGGAGATAATAGCTGGCAGCTCCGCCATTGTGGATTTCTGGTTTGGCGAACCTTATTATAAAACTGCCCTTATGGGAGTAGTTTGGGAAGAAAATTCAGATCATGCCATTTATGGAGCTCACATTATGGCACATGGACCTGATGGAGTCATCATTGAAACCTGGAATGATGATGGCGGCTATTGGCTTAGTCTGCCAGGCCCCGGGACATATTATTTCACTGTTAGTGCTGAAGGATACTATGACATAGATGCAACTTTTGATGTGCAGGGGATCTTTTATCATGATTTCTATTTAACCCCAATGGATGATGGTAACCCCGGAGATATTAATGGTGATGGTGAAGTGAATGTGCTGGATGTAGTGGCTTTGGTGAATTTTATTATTGCGGTTGAAGATCCTACCGATGCTGAGTTTGCTGCCGGTGATTTAAACCAAGATGGCCAGCTGGATGTATTAGATGTGGTGCTCATGGTGAATGCCATTTTATCTGGTGACCCTCTTTCTGAGGACTGTTATACCGTACCGGAAGTAGGACCCTGTGATGGTATCTGCCCCACCTATTATTATAATCAGGACAGCGGTGAATGCGAAGAGTTTATCACCGGCTGCTGCGGTGTGGAAGCCTTTCACAACATGGAAGCCTGTGTTGAGGTGTGTGAGTAATTTTAAAGGATGACATCTTTTTATTCTATTTTCAAGGAGGAAAGATGTCATCCTTAAGGCATATGGGTAAGCAGATGAACACACCCGCCTGCCCTCCCAATAGATCGGGAGCGGGCAGGTATTATCACGTATGTACACAAAATTATTAACCACAGATGAACACAGATATACACAAATATTTTTAAACTGTCACCCTGAGCATGAGCGAAGGGTCTCAATGGTTGGTATTAAAGCAAAAGATTGAGATTCTTCACTTCGTTCAGAATGTATTATATCACAAGTGTTAATTTTTCAATTGATCTGTATTAAATGG
>CAZKEL010000103.1:0-3862 GCA_964551815.1 uncultured bacterium | reverse complement strand
ATTGGGAGGATAAGGAGAGGGAAGAGTGGTTTACCAGTGAAAGCGAGGACTTCAGGAAATTGGTGGCACAGGTCTGGTATCCTGCAGATACTGCCGGACCTGCAATCCCCTATATTGACCATCCCCATATTCGTACAGGTCCGTTAGCCCGAAGAATTGAACTTCCGGAATTCCTTTTACGGCATATACAGAAGGTAAAATCTAATTCTGTGCTGAATGCAGGATTACTTCCGTCAGAAAAGGTGTTTCCATTGGTAATATTTTCTCATGGATTAGGAGGGATGCGTATGCAGAATACCGTACAAATGGAAGAACTTGCCAGCAGAGGCTATATGGTGGTGGCTATAGATCATCCCTTTGATGCGAATGTTACTATTTTCGAAGATGGAAGCACTGCAGAGTTTCAATCTGGTTTAAGAGATGGTGCAGATGAAGCTGAATTTTGGGAAGTGCGGCTGCCGCAAATCAGAACCAGAGCTGCAGATGTATCCTTTGTTTTAGATTATATCCAAAATGAAATTGATGAGGGTGATTTGTTTTGGTCACAAACCCAGGTGAAAAAAGTAGGCGTCTTGGGGCATTCATACGGTGGTGCCACCGGAATTACAGCAGCCTATCAGGATATGCGAATCGCAGCCTGTTTAAATCTTGATGGCTGGATGGAGCCGGTGGAATCTAACATCATTCAAAATGGACTATCCGTCCCCTTCCTCTATTTGGGGCAGGAGGACTGGGATGATACTCCACTCAATTATGTTAAATTGGATTCGTTGTTAGAATCCTCTAATGGAACAAAAATATTTTATCCGGGGACTAAGCATTTTGACTTTTCGGACACTCCGCAGTTTAGTCCCATGACCAGTGTTTTCGGAATCGCCGGCAGTATGGATATGGACACTCTAAGAAACGAATTAAATGAGCGGATCCTTCAGTTTTTTGATACCCATCTTCATCCAATTCCTTGATCACCAAAATAATCAGTGGCGGACAAACAGGAGTTGATCGGGCAGCCTTGAATTTTGCTATTGAAAGAGGTATAGATCACGGTGGATACTGTCCTCGTGGGCGAATGGCAGAGGATGGGAAAATTTCTGACAAATATAACTTACTTGAAACCGACTCTGAAAGGTATGTGGTGCGAACTCAATTAAATGTTGACCATTCGGATGGAACCTTAATACTGCACTGCGGCGACATTATAGGAGGGACAAAAGCTGCAATGGAGTATACAATAAGACGAAAGAAACCTCTTTTTAAAATGAATCTGTTGGAGAATGTAAAACCAGTAAAGAAAAATTTCAATGTATGGATAAATACACATCTTATTTCAACCCTCAATATTGCAGGCCCGCGGGAGTCTGAATCACAGATTTATAAACGGGCAATGGAATGTTTAAAAGTATTCATCTCCCCTGTGGTTTGTGATGTATAATGAGAAATATTTTTCATAAATCCTGTAACTTTATCTAATTATATACGTATAACTGGCTTTAAGCAGAAGGAAAGAATGACGAAATCAGTATCAATAATAATTATAATACTCGGTGGAATTATATTTGCCGATCCCCCGGACTGGGAGGATGATCCCGGGGCGTATCAATTTACTGCATCTATGACAGCATTAGTAGAAATTAATGGGGTACAGGCAGGAGATTCAGGCGATTTATTGGCAGCTTTTGATTCCGATGGAAATATTAGGGGGTTGGCAATTCAACTTAATGATATTCCTAGTGGACAATATCAAAATACTATTTTATATGAAATTCAACTACGCAGTAACGATGATGAAGATATAATTTTTTTCAAATACTTTGATTATTCTCAGTGTATAATTTATACGATTGAGGAATCCTATACATTTGAAATAAATGGTATTATTGGAGATATACTAACACCTCATTTGCTTACAATAGGTAACTTAGAAATGGATTTAGGAGTTGATGGTTATACATGTGATGGAATTCCTGTACTTTTTCAACATAAACAGTCTACTCTACAGGCATTTTATTATTTTACTTCAGTAACTATCAATGATAACCAGATTGAACTTGAGGATTGGGTAGGCGCATTTCAAGGAGATGTATGTGTTGGAAAGCGACAATGGGACATTTCCATCTGTGGTAGCGGTATTTGTGATTTACCAGTTATGGGAAATGATGGATCAGAATATACAAAATCTTATATGTTACATGGTGATATCCCAGTGTTCAAAATTTATGATGCTTCGGAAAATGATTATTATGAAGCCACACCCACAGAAGAACTGCCTTGGGCCGCTAATGCATTTTTCAATATTTCCGGACTACATGCAACAGCTCCAATTCAAGGATGTATGACAGATACTGACTGCAACTATGACCCCAATACTGATGAGCATGTGGAATCCTATTGCTCAGGCGAAACTGAGGATGACTGTGGTGTCTGTGGTGGTGATAATGAGGAATGTAGTGAAACAAATAGCGATTGTATCTGTTCAGGATGCTTAGATGAACAAGCATGTAATTATAATGCGGATGCAACTATTGATAATAATACCTGCACCTATCCTCTCGATGAAGATCATAACTGTGCCGGTGACTGTACCTCAGGCTTAGACTGCTTTGGTGAATGTGGCGGGAAAGGCTATCAGGATGACTGTGGTGTCTGTTATTTAAATGGGCCTGCAAATGCAGGATGGGAAAGCACTTGCGCTGATTGTGCAGGTGTCCCTAATGGGGACGCTGAATTAGATCAATGTAATGTTTGCGATGCTGACCCTGCAAATGATTGTGTACAGGATTGTTTTGGTAATTGGGGCGGGTCCTCCGTAATTGATGACTGTGGTGTCTGTGGAGGATCAAACACCGTACTAACAGGAATATGTGATTGTCATGGAACTCCCAATGGGACTGCCTATAAGGACGGATGTGGTGACTGTGTAGAAGGTACCACTGGCTTATCCCCGTGTACTACAGACTGTAATGGAATAGAAAACGGAACGGCAGTATATGATAACTGTGGAACTTGTGATTCTGACTCCACCAACGATTGCACTCAAGATTGCGACGGTGTATGGGGAGGAGATAAAGCAGTTGATGAATGTGGAATTTGTGATGGGGATAATTCTACCTGCACCGATTGTGCCGGTGTCCCCAATGGAAATAATCTCTTAGATAACTGTAATGTCTGTGATGCTGACTCTACCAACGATTGCAACCAAGATTGCTCCGGTATATGGGGAGGAACTCTTGTTGAAGATGAATGCGGTGTCTGTGATGGAGATGGGCCTGAAACAGATAGTAGCGGAAATGTTATTATTGACTGCAATGGGAACTGTGTGGCAGATGTGGACTGTAACGGTGACTGCGGTGGCCCGGTTATACCTACTTTTACCTGCGCTTCCGGAGAGAGGGTTTGCAGTCCATCTGACTGTAATCTGCTGGATGCAGAAACCCTACTTTATCCCGATAATTTTGGAATTGAAAAAATATACCCAAATCCTTTTAATCCCCTGACCACCATTCAATATAATATTGCAGAATTTTCAAAAGTGAGAATGAGCATTTTTAATATAAGGGGTCAGCTTGTGAAACAATTGGCTCATAAGTATCAACATCCCGGCAATTATAGTATCACCTGGAATGCAGATGAACAGGTAAGCGGAATGTATTTAGTAGAATTAGTCACAGAAGGACTAAATCAACAAAACCCTCAACGGGACCTGAAAAAAATATTATATCTTAAGTAGAAAACGACATGAGAAACAGTATTATCGCTCTGCTATTATCAGTACTAACAGCAGACAGACCAGCCTTATTTGAATATAATCAATCCACCGTGCAGGCATTTTATTTTTTCAAGGATGTAACTCTGAACGGAGAAA
>CAZKEL010000102.1:0-4278 GCA_964551815.1 uncultured bacterium | reverse complement strand
TAGTATGTTATGAAGAATTTGATGAATGCGGTGTCTGTGCTGGTGATGGTATCCCCCAGGGAGATTGTGACTGTGATGGTAATGTTGATGATTGTGCAGGCGTCTGTGGCGGAGATGAAGTGTATGATAACTGTGATTTTTGTGATGCTGACCCCAACAATGACTGCCAACAAGACTGTGCAGGAGAATGGGGCGGATCATCAGAGAATGACGAGTGTGGAATTTGTGGTGGTGATAACTCTAGTTGTGCTGACTGTGCAGGAACTCCAAATGGATTAGCTGCAGTAGATAATTGTGGCACTTGTGATACAGATAGCTCAAATGACTGTGTACAGGACTGTGATGGTTATTGGGGTGGAATTCTTGTAGATGATGAATGCGGAGTATGTGGAGGGAATAATTCTTCCTGTACCGATTGTAATGGCATTGTAAATGGTAGTGCAGACATCGATGGATGTGGTAATTGCTACGGTGGAAATACAGGAGAGGAAGCTTGTCCATATGATTGTAATGGTGTACCAAATGGTGATGCTGAACTTGATGATTGTGGTGTATGTGATTCTAACCCTAATAATGACTGTATTCAAGACTGTGCAGGAGAATGGGGTGGAAGTTTAGTAGATGATGAATGTGGTGTGTGTGGTGGGGATAACACATCCTGTGCAGATTGTGCTGGTGTACCCAATGGTAGTTCTTATGAAGATGAGTGTAACACTTGTGATGCTGATGTTTCCAATGACTGTGTACAAGATTGTGCAGGTATCTGGGGTGGTAATACAGTTTATGATGAATGTGGAATTTGTGGAGGGTCAGGTCCTATATCCCATCAAGATTGTTTAGGAAACTGTTTACATGATTCTGATGGTGATGGAATCTGTGATGCCAATGAGTTGAGTGGATGTACAGATACAGACGCCTGTAACTATAATAATGATGCAACTGATGAAAATGGATCCTGTGTTTATGTAGAAACAAATCCGAATTTAGAATGTATTGATGGTGAATTGGTATGTGCTGCAGGGTATGATAATTGTGGTACCTGTGGTGGAGATAACTCCGAATGTTGGTTTATTGATATTGAGGCCAGTATTTCCGGACCTACTTCAGTTTCAACGGACAATACTGTGATTGGAATGCATATAGCTGCTGAAGATCTCTATAATGCCTCAAATGCAGATTCTAACCGTTATCAGTGTAATGACTGTTATAAAGATGTAATTAACCCAATTCAACAACCGGGAGGACAGTACATTGATGTGTATTTTCCTCACCATGACTGGGAAGACATCCCCTTTGGAAGTGCAGATTTAACACAGGATATACACAAATTTTTTAATTTAGACGAAGCCGATGCTGATTATGAAAAAAAATGGAAGGTAGTCATTGAATCCAATGCCCCATCAAGTAATGTAGAATTATCATTCGATTTATCGAATCAATTGAGCCCCTTAGAATTTGCAAGAGTATTTATTGATAGAAATGGAATATATACTGAGCTCTTTACAAATGGAAGTAATGAATTCATTTTTATTTTAGACAATTTCACAGGGTATGAAGAATTTAATATTGTTGTCAGCAAACCAGAAGCAGCAGTAAGAATAATATATCCCAATGGAGGAGATATCATTGACAGGTCTGCAAATTCGTTAATTGTAGAGCTAAAATATGTAATGGTTGATTTTATTCAAAGACTGCAACTATACTATGAAATTGAGGGAAATTCATATTTTCTTGGTGATTATTCACCAGAAAACGAAGTAGTAGTTTCTATTGCAGATAGTTTAGATAGTGATGGATTTACAGAAGAAATAATGGATGATGTAGTTATTGTTGCCAGAATTATTGATAAAAATGGTGAAGAAAATGATGCACTGCATCCCACTTATAAGGATGTAAGTGATAACCCATTTATTATTGCAAAGAATCAAATACAATTATTTGACGACCAATTCGGATGGCATTTGGCAACGCCACCATTGGGATCAGAGTCAGGGAATCATTCCATCAGCAGTATTTTTAATACCGTTCCGGAGAATATTTTAAGCTATGATACGGGAGCAGGCAATTTAAGCTATGCTTCCTCACAAATCGCTGCCGATGAAGGGTTCTATTTATTTAACGATGTTCCTATGACAGGCTCTTTTTCAGGAATTGTCAATACAGGACCCCACACTATAACTGTAAATACCGGATGGAATCTTATTGGAAATCCATTGGTAAGTGAGGTAACTATAGACTCTGTATTGGTAAATGGTGAATACTGGTATGATGCTGCAGCAAATGGAAGTATTGCTCCCACCCCCATCATTTTCGATAACGCAACTGCTACCCATAAAGGCACTGATTATTTGGAAATGGGTACAGGCTTTTGGATATATGCCTATAGTGATGGAACAGAGATTTCTTTCCCACCTCATTTACAGAATATTGAAGATTCAGGTGAACACTCAGATGGCTGGCTAGTCACCCTGAATGCCAGAGAAGCTAACCTCTCTCCTGATAATTTTGCTTACAGTATTGGCAGTGAAGTTAAAATTGGTATACATGAATCAGCATGGGATATTTTTAAAGAAGGAGAAGATCAGGAATCTATCCCCTTTGGAAATCCCTTTACCCGCTATGCTCATCTTTCCATAATTGATACAGCAGGATCAAGCTTATATCAAGATATCCGCTCTCCTTATGTATCCGGAGAAACGGGATTGTATAATTCTGAATTATCCTGGAAAATGAATCTTAATACAGACGGCTTGAGTTCGCCTGATGTGAATCTGAATTGGGATATTGAAGGAACATCAGATTATTATACTTTTTCTCTGGTAAATGCAGAATCAGGCTCTGTAATAATATCTGATATGATCACTACCCAATCGGTCACTATTCAGTCAGATCAAAGTTCAAGCCTAAAGGTTATTGCACAATTGAAATCTGAATATGTAGGCTGTACTGATGAGTCCAATTTATGTTACTATAATACCTGTTCAAACTCAGACTTAAATGGAATTTGTTTGGGTGGAGATCCTGAATTGGAATGTTTATTTTGCTCAGGCTGCACCGATATTGATGCCTTAAATTATGATCCCAATGCAGTTGAAGAGGATAATGACTTATGTATTTATGAGGCTGGACTCTTTATGCCGGAATATGTTGAAACTGCACAGGATTCAAGTTTTAATCTAACCATTCAATTAGTTAACGAATACAATGTTGAGATTGAGGGATTATTCTTTGTACTGAATTATAATTCAGATGTTCTGGATATTGATTATCTGGAAGTATCACCATTATTATCTTCAGGATATAACATTACTACGGAAGAACATTTGAATAAAATTTTTGTGTCTCTGGATTTTATGGAAACGGGTCCCATATTTTCATCCCCAGGAGATTTATTAACTGTTTATGGTCATGCTTCCGGGAATCCGGGAGATGCTACTGACATTTCTTTCAATGTTATACAAATAAATGAGTACCCTAACAGTGATGGAAATACCTGTCAGTTTTCAATTATCGCCCATGAATTTAATGTATATGGATCTGTTCAATATTATTCGCCACCCAATCGTCCTGTACCTGATGCTGATATTTTTATTTCATCCTTGGTTGAGCCGGTTTTATCAAATGAAGCGGGTAATTTTACATTTCTAGAGCTCAATGCAGGAGCATATGAGATATCTCCTTCAAAACCTGTGTATATAGGTGAAAGTTTAAACTATTTTGATGGTTTATCTTCGGTGGATGCATCCCGAATTGCAAGATTCTTAAATAATGAAATTGAGTTGGATGAGAACCAGAAACATGCTGCTTCCCTGGGACATTATATCTGCAAAAATGGTAATCAGACAGAACTGGCATTTACTTCACTTGAAGCTTGTACAGCAAATGGGTATGTTTGGACTCCCAATATCACAGCACAATCCCATGCCAATATTGCAAAATATGCTGCCGGTATCATTGAAGATTTAGGGGTATTTAATAATACACATTGGTTATTTATTGATCCCCAGGGAGCTATTATGAATATTCAGGGTAACGGCTCTGTAAAACCTTATTCTTTTTATGTGATAGGTTCAAATATAGAAATTCCCACCTTTAAAGGCATAAGGCTGGGAGATGTAACCGGTAACTGGTCTGCTCCTCCCGATAGTTCTGGTCGTATCTCACAGGAGTTAATACCAGGGGAATTAAACTTGAATTACACTGAAGGAAAAACTTTTTCTCTTCCAATTTATCTGCCGGATGCAACTGAAATTGAAGGTATTGATATGGCGCTTGCAT
>CAZKEL010000101.1:2441-4281 GCA_964551815.1 uncultured bacterium | reverse complement strand
AGGTCCTGCTGAATTTTCTGGCTTACAGCTATACCGCCAGCTGCAGCAAAGGGCTCAATACGTGAGGCAATATTTACATCATCTCCAAAAACATCCCTATCTTCTATGATGATGTCCCCTTGGTGGATACCGATGCGCAGATTTAGTTCATCTACATTCTTTACCGCAAATTGAATCTGGATAGCGCAGTTGACTGCTTTTTTACTGCTGGGAAAACTGAGGAGAAGTCCATCACCTTCTTCTTTGAGCCATTCTCCTTCATGCTCTTTAACAATGGGTTTGAGGATTTCCCGCTGTTTTTTTACCAGTTTATAGGCAGTTTCTTCATCTTTAGCAGACAAAATAGTGTAACCCACAATATCGGTAAAAATAATTGCTCGGAGTTTACGTTTTAGGGGAGTCATCCCCGAAACTTAGGGAGGATTAGAGCTTTAGGAAAACAAAAATATTTTTGTTATCGGCAAAGTATATTGCAAGTAGTTATTCTTTTTTCAAAGTTAACTCATATATATTTATCCCCGCCATAGCAAAAAAGCAAAGGTACATAAGTATGCCGGAGGGAATCACCAGATAAACAAAAGCCGGGTGACAAAAACGCATGAGCCAGATGCCCCCAAATGTGGTAATGATGGAAATAAAGGGTTCAGCTATAATAAAACTTTTCCAAAATCCTGTTATAATAGAATTAAAATAAAATATTCCCCCCAATATAAAAAATATGAAGGTCATGGAAATGATATGATTGTGGGTAGTTGTGAGCAGTTCCGATATGGGTTTAGGGTATTTTTCCGGAATGTCAAATTCTTCATTGATCTCAGAACCACTGAAATGTTCAGTTGTACCTTCCGGGGAGAGCTGGGTGGTGTTGGCAACATAGTACAAACCTATACCTACTCCCGCTGTGAGATTAATAACCGTTAACAGTAGCAATAATTTGAACTTAGATGGTAGTTGGTATAATCTGATTTTAGTCAGTTTTTCCATTATTCCAGATGATCTCTTACTGCAGGGTATAAACAGACAATTTTATGAATCCCGCGGGTGAGTGAATTTACGGAGATTGTTGCGCCGGATATACCATCAATATTCTTACCAACCATAAATTCCGAAGTCACGGAAAGGGCATTAAATTGAGACAACCAATTGTCATTTCCTACCTCTCCGCCATAGGCTTCCCTGTACTTTATTACTTGAGACTCAAGAACTTCTCCTTCCTGATTCAGGATAACCAAAAAGGTTATGGGCATGGACTTTCCGATGACATTATCTAAAAAGGCATAGGCTAATGTAGAATCCTGCTGCATGATTTTCCAATAGTAGAGGTTGTCTCTGTAGAATGCCTGCCTTACTTTGTTTTGAATGGAGGACTTTAATTCGTGGGTAAGCTTCAGTGTATGCATGGAAAGAGAAATACTATCTGAAAAATATTCGATGATAGAGGATTCGGCAGCATTTTTTATGGGGCTTGCTGCCCACATTAAACTGCATAAAAGAATTATTGTAACAGACTTCAACTGAAAAATTTATAAAAGCGAATCAGCCCAACGAGACGATATTGGGCTGATCCACAGGGAGAATTTTGTGAGGAAATTAGAAGTTATAGCCGATCCCTACATTAAATTCGGTAGTGGTAACGCCATCTGTGGTGACATTCGCAAAATCAGATTTGAATGCTACATTATTAATGGGCCACCAGGTTAAGCCGAAACGCAGATAGTCGGTTTGCTTTGAAACCATATCATCATTTTTTGACACATTAGAAACTCTTACCCAGGGGATGAGTTTATTACAGCCTACCATATCACCAATATCATAGCCAAGGTCTAAGTAATATCCACTG
>CAZKEL010000101.1:0-2341 GCA_964551815.1 uncultured bacterium | reverse complement strand
CGTCCGCCACGTATGTTACCTCCATAAAATATTTTCTCACCTTCCAAATCTTCCATGATTGCCAGTCTAAAATTAATCCCGGAATAGCTGCCGTAGAAGGCAAAACCGTTACCAAACCAAGTGGTAGGGATGATGTATTTGCTGTAGGCTGGGCGTTCTACGGATAAGAAAAGAGGCGGTTCATGGTATTCATTAATGAGTCCTCCGGTAGGCAGAATAACCCCGCCCTGGAAACCCCAGTTTCCGGCATGGTAATTCACATAAGCCTGTTCCAGCTCCAGCTCACCATGGCCGTCTTTCACAAAGTTATGTTCTAATTCTACTTCAGATTTGAAGGACCAATTTTCAGTCCAGTTATGACCATAATAAATGATGAAGCGGTGAAAATCGAACATGTTTTTTGTTTCATTACCATCTGCATCTTTTGCTTTATTCCAATGCAGTTCGCCGTAGCCGCCAATATTTGAGCCAGGTTGAAAGAATTCATCCTGAGGGAAAGCAAGGGTTAAGATTACAGAAAAAGTAATCAGTATTATTTTATTCATTTGATATTTATTCCTATTTAATTGCTAAATGTAAAAATCAGCCTTGTGGCTGACATCATAAAATTAAATGAGACCTAATCTCAATTGCAAATAAAAAGAAAAAATATTTGTATCCCTTGGGGGATTAATATTTTAAGGAAATAAATTTATCAAATTAAATGGTTGAAATTGGGATTACAATTTTATTAAAGACAATTCCAGCTTCTCACTATCATTAATAATCATTTCATACAATGCTTTCAGGCCCTGCTTTTGTTGAATCCATAGAAGGAGTTTAATACCCTCATCAACACCACACCATTTATATTCCGTATGCTCGGTAGATAGTGTAATCTGGTGTGAATCAACTTCTACACCGAAAATGGGAATAAGATTCATGCGGTTTTGTTCTGCTTCAAAAAAGTGGTTTACCTGATCAACTGTCCACATATTTTTTGAGGAAAGACCTGTTTCTTCTTTTAACTCCCGCAATGCAGCCTCATGGGGTTTTTCTTCACCTTCAATTTTACCGGTAACACATTGCCAAATATTTGGATACACCTGATTATGAGAACGCTTAAGAAGCAGGAACTGCGGAGTAGAATCCACCATCCTGAACACATGACAGTCCACTACCCTTACAACGATATCTGTCATGCTTTAATTTCGCCGGGATTGCAATTTAGCCAGTAGTCTTAAAATTTCCAGATAGAGCCAGATTAGGGTAACCAATAGACCAAACGCACCATACCATTCCATATATTTGGGTGCGCCAATTTCAGCTCCTTCCTCTATAAAATCAAAATCCAGAACGAGATTTAAAGATGCAATGATGACGACAAAAATACTAAAACCTATACTAAACATAGACGCATTGGCGGGATTCATAATGGAAAGTCCCGAACCGAAAAAACTCATGACAAAGCTGATGAGATACATAATGGCAATACCTCCTGTAGCTGCAAAGACGCCCAGTTTAAAATTTTCTGTAGGTTTAATTAAGCGGGTTTTATAGGCCAGTAAAAGTGCTGCCAGAATCCCAAAAGTAAGAAAAACTGCCTGACTTACAATACCGGGGTACTGGGTTTCAAAATAGCGGGATATACCCCCAAGGGCAAGTCCTTTCAACAAGGCATAACCTGAAACGGTGTAGGGTGCCCAGGTTTTTTTAAAGACAGTAGCCAGAGCTAAAATGAAACCGCCAACCATCCCCAGCATCATGAGGGCTGGAGAGGGGTTCATCCAGGTATAGGAGGCTGTTGCCATCAACAGCAGCAGAGACATTGCCGTTTTATTTACAGTTCCCTCTATAGTCATTTTCTCACCGGCAGCATAGTCTGTTGTTTTAAAGGTCTGTGCTGTGAGTGCAGGGTTCCCGGAGCGCATGGTAAGGTGTGGATTCATTTATTTTCCTTTCAGTTAAAAATTATTATAAAAACAGGGTATAATTTACTTGCAGGTAATCTGAAATAGCTCTACATTTCTTGTAGGACAAATACCTACAAAACAGTTATTATGTAGGTTGATTAGTTGATTGAATTTTTTTAGTGGTATGGTATGAGATCAAAAATATAGCTTTCTTTTGAGGGAGGGAAAGTTCAGGTCATACTACTTTTTCATGAGGAGGAGCCAAAAACCCCGTTTATGCGGGGTTTTTCTTTTCCAATAAAAAAATGGCTCCCCCTTACGGAGGAGCCATACCGTTCATCAAAGCCAATTGCAGGAATTCTGAGGAGTAAGTCATGTAGGTGAACTGTATTGTTCATTGACTTACAGCATAAATCTATATCCTTTTGAATTTGTGATCTTTGACCTGC
>CAZKEL010000100.1:0-4399 GCA_964551815.1 uncultured bacterium | reverse complement strand
CTGAAACAGATCATCTGTTCAGTTACAGCGGTGACTTTGAAATAGAGGAAGTAATTGTTGCTAATTCACAAGATGAAGTAGCTGTATCTCTGCCTGTGGTTATGGAATACAGCTTATCACAGGCCTATCCTAATCCCTTCAATCCGGTAACCAGCATGACACTTACCATGCCGGTATCAGGAGAGATGAGTGTAGAGGTATATAACCTGGTTGGTCAATCTGTTGCTACCCTGGCAGCAGGTTATATGGATGCAGGCAGCTATACCCTTACTTGGGATGCTAATGATGTATCCAGTGGAATGTATTTTGTGAAGGCTCAGGCTGAAGGCTTTACCCATACACAGAAACTGATGTTAGTGAAGTAAGTATCTAAGTATTGGAACACGAAGCCCGGCTTTGTCCGGGTTTCGTGTTCTTACTGTGTAAATTGTTACAAAATGTAAAATTTAATATCCCTAAAAATTGATACAGGTCACGAAAGCAGTTTGATACAAAAGCATAATTTTAGTCTTGAATTTTATTACATAATTAGATTTTGGAGATTAGACACATAACTACTTTAAAACAAAACGAACAGGAGGAACGAATAATGAAAGGATTCGTTAAATTTAACTTAATATCAGCTGTTATAGTCGGTTTGCTTTTTGCAGCAATACCTGCTAATCAGGCTGAATCAACTCCATCTGTATCGGTTGATGGGAAAGAATATAATATCAACCAATCAGATGAAATGTTATTGAATAATAACAGCCGTGAAGAAATTATTCTTTGGGAAGAAGATTTTGAGTCGGGAGAAAATGGTTGGTCTTTCAATACTGGTTGGAATCTGACAACTTCCAGCTCTCATAGTGAAAGCCACTCAGCCCATTCTCCAAATGATAACAATAATCTAGGTGCTACTTTTAATTTATTATCTCCCACCATTGCTCTGTCTGATTTAGGTGATGGAGAAACCATGAATTTTGGTTTCTGGCTCTATGCCAATCTGCCTGATTCTGATGGTGATGGTGATAATTATCTCGAAGATTATTATGCTATTTCTATATTAGATTTAGCTGCCCTTGCCTGGCACTCCAGTGACCATAATTCTGATGCCATTGGTGGTGATGGTGAAAACTTCTGGTGTGCTGATGAAGAAGAAGTTGGCGGGTATTTAGACAGCTGGATTCAATATTTAGATACCCCACCTGTTACTGTTGGTGCTGGTGGTGAATTTTCAGCCAGTGTTTACTATGCCATTGAAGACCCCGCCGGAGCTTCGGTAGGCGGTTCCTGTACTGATGGTTGGGATGCTGCTAATATCCGTATTTCTACAGATGGCGGAAATAGCTGGGATTTATTAGAAGATTCAGCAAATCCTTATCACTTTGACTGTGGTTATGGCTGGATTTGGAATGACGAAGCCTATGATACCGGTGGTTCTCTGAATCACTTAGCTGCCGGATGGGGTGGCCAAAGTGGCCGCTGGAAAGATTTCAGTGCTAATCTTTCTGCTTATGCAGGTGAGGAAGTAATTGTTCGTTTTGCTTTCGGATCAGACCCTGCATACTCTACCATTGATGATGGCTCCATTACCGGGTTTCAGGTGGACAATCTTCTCATTTCTGATAATTCCGGTACACTTTTTTCCAGCAATGGTGAAGATATTTCTCCACTGTCCGTAAGCGGTGAAGTCTGGGTGGACCAATTCTATGATTATGGTTCCTGCACAGATGAACGCCCCGGTTGTTCCGATTGGGAAGAATATCTCCCCGGAATGCCCTTTAATGGGAATGTATTTTTAGATATTACTGATTTTGCCGGTAAAGATGTAATTGTTCGCATCCAGTCTCGATATGATGAAAACCATGATGGAGGCCAAGGTGACGGATTACATATAGATGATTTCAAAATTTATAAGATTTCCGGCGGAAACTATCCTGCACCTATGGGATTAGCTGCTGAGCCTGGAGATACTGAAGTGAGTTTGTCCTGGAATGATATGAATGCTTCCGGTACTGCTGATTTTATTTTTGACAATGATAATGTTACTAACAGCATTCAAATGTCAACTGAAGGTGCTTCAGCCTGGGCTGGTGAGAGAATTGATCTTGCTGGTGCTTCAACTGTAAATTCCTTATCCATTTATAATGTGAATGCTGCAGGTACTTCTGTATCCATCGCAGGATTTGGCGCTTTGGGTACTCTGATTAATAATGAGCCAACCTATACTGAGGATGTGGTGTTATCCTCTTCAGGCTGGAATACCATTAATGTGAGTGGCTGGGATTTTAATAATGCCTATATTGTTGCCCATCAATTCACTTATGATATTTTGGCAGGGCTGGATGAATCTGCTGTACCCTCAACTAATTCTATGGTACTCTTTCAAGGTGGCAGCTGGGACTTATGGTCTGTAGCCGGTGCATCTGTAGGTGATGGTGAGTGGGGCATTCGTGCTAATGTGACTTATGAAGGTGCCAATGTTACTTACAATGTATATCGTGATGGTGCATCTGTTGCTTCAGGACTCTCGTCAAACAGCCATACAGATACTGGCTTAACCAACAATGTAACCTATGAATATACTGTAAGTGCAACTTATTCAGATGGTGAAGAATCTGGCGAATCTGATCCTGCTACTGCTACACCCTTTGCTAATTCAGTACATGAAGAAGCTCATGATGACGGCAGTTTTGAATCAGATTTCAATGCTGGTTCAGGAAACTTTTCTGCTGTACGGTATAATGCAATTTCATCCGGTGAAGATATTGTACGCTTTAAATGGCATCAAACTGGAACAGGTGGTGCGTTCTACATTAAGATTTTTGAAGATGACGGTGGTATGCCCGGCTCTGAAATCTATTCAACAGTTCAAGCTTCCGGAAACTCTGATGGCTGGAATGACAAAGACCTCTCTGCACAGGGCTTAAATGTTACTGGTGCATTCTGGGTAGGTACTAAAGAGTTTAGTTCTTCTAAACCCTTTGGATTGGACACAGACTCAAATGCCGGTGTTTCATACCAGAGAACCGGCAGCAGTGGTGACTGGACACAAGTTAACGGTAACCTTGCCTATAGAATTCTACTGGATTGCGGTGACAACTGTGATGAGGAAGGTTGCACCAATGATCCTGGTGATGTGAATGAAGATGGTACGGTAAACATTCTAGATATTGTTCAGGTTGCCAACCATGTTCTTGGCGGTGGTCTCGTAGATTGCGGGCTGGAAGCTGCTGATTTGAATGGCGATGGCATGGTAAACATTCTGGATATTGTACAAATCGTGAATGTAATATTAGAAGGTAGAGATATAGATGCTGCCTCAGCCATAATTATTAACGACGGTGCTTCTTTCAACATAATTGCAGATGGATATATTGGCGGTGTGCAGATGACCCTAACTCATGGTAGTGATTTTGAATTGAATCTTACTAAAGATGCCCTTTATGCTAAGTCAGTAACAGAAGGCAATAAAACAACTCTTATTGTAGTAGTGCCTGAAGGCGAAGAAATTTTTAGCTATGAAGGAAAGTTTGAAATTTCAGAAATGATTATCGCCAACTCACATTCTGAAGTTGCAGTTAGTATGCCTGCTGATTTTAATTTGAGTGCTGCTTATCCTAATCCCTTCAACCCCAGTACTACTGTAAATCTACAGGTACCTATGCAGGCTGTTGTATCGGTACAGGTCTATGACTTGAGCGGTAGAATGATATCTTCTCTCCTTTCAGGAGTACAGGCACAGGGTAATTACTCTCTTACCTGGAATGCTGCTGACCAGGCCAGCGGAATGTACCTCATCCGCGCTGAAATGGCAGATCAGGTATCCGTACAGAAAATATTACTATTGAAGTAATATTTCAATAAATGTATTATAAAAAGCCCCGATTTTTCGGGGCTTTTTTATTTATGGTGTTTTTTCCACTCTTCAAAACTGAACTTTGTGAAAGAGTAATCCGCTAATATCTGTACTCCTTAAATTTTAGTTTCAGGCAAAAATCTTCCTCCTTATAATTCAGATAAAGTTTTGAAAGTTTTATGTTAAGCTATGGAATGTAGTGGCTTAGAAGATTCTTTAATAAATTCTCGATTTAGCATTACTGCTTCAATCAGATAATTGATTAGTTTAGAATATAGTCCCCAAAAATAAGAATTGGTCCCAAATATTTTGGATGACCACTGTATTTTATGTTTCCTGCTAAATCCCCTGCGAGTTGTTAATAATTCTCATTACATTGTTATAGGACTATTTCGCAGTTCTTGATGAATTAATCTTTGATTATACCTGAATTCTCGTTATCCTGCAAAAAGGGGACACCTAAATTGTTCAACAAAAATAGAAGATGGAGAGGAGTCTGTGAACCCCCATTGGGAATCAACAGAAAATTATTTCAACAATACCAGTTTTTGGGTTATC
>CAZKEL010000099.1:0-4550 GCA_964551815.1 uncultured bacterium | reverse complement strand
ATGCAAGCGCCATATCAATACCTTCAATTTCAGTTGCATCCGGCAGATAAATTGGCAGGGAATAGGTTTTACCTTCTGCGTAATTCCAATTTATTTCCCCTGAAATTAATTCTTGAGAAATACGGCCAGACCCTGCCGGCGGAGCTGACCAGTTACCGGTGACGTCACCTAATCTGATACCCTTAAAAGTGGGAATTTCTACATTGGAGCCACCTACATCAAAAGAGTAAGGAATAAGCGAACCATTTCCCTGAATATTCATAATTGTACCCAAGGGGTCAATAAATAACCAATGGGTATTATTACTTACCCCTAAATCATCTATAATCCCTGCAGCATATTTAGCAATATTTGCATGTGATTGTGCAGTGATATTGGGGGTCCATACATATCCGTTTGCTGAACAAGATTCAGGAGAGGTATAGGCCAGTTCAGTTTGATCACCATTTTTACATACATAGTGGCCTAGGGAGGCGGCATGTTTCTGGTATTCATCCAGCTCAAACTCATTATTCAGATATCTGGCAATTCGTGAGGCATCCACTGCAGATAAGCCATCAAAATAATTAAAGCTCTCTCCATCATAAACTGATTTTGAGGGTGATAATTCATAGGCACCTGCATTTAGTCCAAGGAAAGTGAAATTACCAGCTTCATTTGAAGATTCAATGATGGAAGAAATAAAAATATCAGCGTCAGGCACAGGACGATTCGCCATGGAATAGTACTGAACTGAACCATATACATTAAATACATGAGCAATAATGGAAAACTGACAGGTATTTCCTTCACTATTGGGATACTCATTAATTTGGATAACATCGAATGAAATATCAGCTTCATCTCCAGGATTCCCTGATGCATGACCATATATAGTTAACAAATCTCCTGATGAGGAAAATATGGGACCAGTTTCCATAAAATCCAGTGATACGAATATTTTATTTAAATACTCCTCTGTAGTAATATTATACCCCTGTGTTAATGAGGTTGATACTTCCAGATTATCAATAGTCATTACATCTGAATTATAATTCAAAACAAAAAATAACCCTTCAATTTCAACGCTGTATTCATTCACTAATTGTACTGAGAGACTAAAACTGGAATCTTGGGCTGTTTCAACATATTCTGGAAGAATAAGTCCCGCCTCATAAATACATAAGTCATTGTCAACCGGATTTGCATTAGGATCATAATTTAAAGCATTTATATCAGCACACCCGGAACAAATTCCACAGTGTAACTCAGGGTCACCCCCTAAACAGATTCCATTTAAGTCAGAATTTGAGCAAGTGTTATAATAACATAAATTAGACTCATCAGTACAGCCAACATATTCAGATTTCAATTGAGCTACTACTTTTAAATTAGAGATTTGGTCTGATTGAATATTGACAGATTGGGTAGTTTCCATATCAGCAGTTATCACATCTCCAGACACTCCATTTAACAGGGAAAAAGTATAATAGTCAGAGATGCCTTCAATATCCCAGGCTAAGCTAACTTCAGCTGAACTCAACCCTGCTGTATTGAGATTAATTTTCCAGGATAATTCAGAATTATACAATCCAGTTTCACCAGACACATAGGGTGAGCGTATATCCTGATACAAGTTTGGCCCTGCTATATCATTAATGGAAAGGTGGGTATATCTTGTAAATGGGTTTCCAAAGGGGATTGACTCCTGGTCTTCCCCATTTCTAAAATCATCCCAAGCTATTTCCTGCACACCAATTTTGACTTCACTGCCAATACTATAGGCGAAATTATCAGGAGACAGGTTGGCTTCACGGACATTCAAAGTGAGTAACCAACCATTGGTAATGGTATTTCCACTCTCAATATTTTGTAAATGCGGTGGAAAGGTTATATCAGTACCATCATTATAGGCATACACCCAAAAGCCGGTACCCATCTCTAATTTCTCAGTACTTTTATGGGTGGCTGTTGTGTTATCAAAAATAATTGGTGTAGGTGCAATACTTCCATTTTCAGCAGCCTTTCTCCAGGACTCTCCATTTACCAACACAGAATCAATATCCACTTCACTGACTAATGGATTCCCAATGAGATTCCACCCGGAATTAACTGTAATAGTATGAGATCCCGTATGTACTAGTCCGGAAAATGAGCCGGTCATGGGGACGTTATTGAAGAAATAAAATCCTTCATCAGCAGCAATCTGTGCAGAAGCATAACTTAAATTCCCTGCATTTGAATCATAGTTTAAAATATTTTCCGGCACCGTATTAAAAATACTGCTGATAGTATAATTCCCGGATTCTGATCCCAGAGGAGGAGTTGCTAAATGCCAGCCAAATTGTTCATCGAAAAGATTTAGTTGATTCTTGGCAATAATGAAGGGTGCATCACTATCATCTATATAGGTTGGATGCAAAGCATCATTCTCACCATTTTTATCAATAATTCTGGCAATAATTACTGCATCATCCACGATTTCTGCTGTAATTCCGTTATTTTCTAAAACATCAGAAATTAACAAGGTTACTTCGGGTTCAGGGGAATAATCTCCTATAAAATACGTATTACCGCCTGTTTTATAATACAGCTGAAGGGTTTGGATAAAATTATGAACTGCGTATTCCAATCCTACTGTCAATGAATTCATACTTCTGTCAATTATTTCCCCTCCATTTGGGTATAATATCCCTACTGAAGCTGCTGGTTTTCCTATAACTATATTAAATTCTTCATATCCTGAAAAGTTGTTTAAAATGAAAGGAAATTGTTCATTCCCTGTAGTGAATAGTTCCGTATAAATCCCATTCCTTTCAATAAATACTCTGGCTGTATTTAAGGGGCTTAGTTGGTTAGATAGATCAAAAGATAATTCCACATTGCTGAAAGATACATTTGATTCAACCACCGTTTTCCATTTTTTTTCATAATCTGCGCCCATTTCATCCAAATTGAAAAATTTGTGGATATCCTGTGTTAATTCAGCACTTTCAAAGGGGATATCATCCCAGTCGTGATGGGGAAAATACACATCAATATACTGTCCGCCAGGTTGTGAAATTGGGTTAATAATATCTTTGTAACAATCATTACATTGGTAACGGTTTGAATCAGCATTTGAAGCATTATAAAGATCCTCAGCAGCAATATGCATCCCAATTACCGTATTATCTGTAGAAACGGAAGTAGGACCTGAAATACTGGCTTCAATATCAATAAACCAGCATTCAGAGTTATTCCCGCCACAGATTCCACAATTATCGTAGCCCACACTACACACTAACTCACCGTCAATACATTCAAGATTGGGATTAGTTTCTTCATACACACAGGAGTCATTTGCATCCGTTGCCTCCGCATTAAAGTTACAGGCATTTACATCCATACATCCCTTTACTTCCAGATTATCACAGACACCATCTCCATCAGAATCTATCAGGCAGATTCCTTCACAATCGTAATAGGCCATAGGACCAGACCCACCACAAATACCGCATTCATCAAATACTGTATTTCCACCCCAAATTCCTGCACAATCCTGTACACAGTCATTTGAGGGGTCAGCATCACAAACATTACAATTATCATAATCAGCGTCTCCACCGGGGATTCCCAAGCAATCTGTAGGACAGGGATCTACGCCTGTTTCTCCACCAACACAATCTCCGCAGCCGTCAATATAGGCATCACCATCAGGGATAGCAAAACAATCACAGGATCCTGTATTGGGAGCGTTATTCCCCCCGCAGACACCACAACTATCATATTGGGAAGTTCCTCCCCAAACTCCGGCGCAATCCTGCTGACAATCTGTTTCTGGCAGGGCATCACATTCACCACAATTATCATAATAGGCTTCTCCATTTGGCGTTCCTTCACAGTCGGCACAACTGCTGTCATCTCCACCACAGATACCACATTCATCTAAAACCGATCCCATGCAGTCGCATTCACCCTCAGCAGGGTTTCCTTCACAATCACAATTTCCTTCAGGATATATACAGGAACCATTATCAGTATCTGCACTTGGGTCGTAGTTACAGGCAGTTGAATCCGTGCATCCCTCCACCAGATTGGATGCATTTAAAGAGCTAATATTATTAAAACTATTATTTGCCCAAGGATTATTTTCAGCAGGTGTTGCATCATAAACAGCATCTGCTGAAGCATCATAAATTTTAAAATCGGGGAATTCGCCAGGCTGCATATAGCCATTGCTTTCCTGCCAGCCATCTGCTCCCATAACCGGTACATCACAGACGCCGCCCCCGCAGAGATTGGTATTCCACTTCCTTGCACCAACAATTTCATTTTCATTATAAGCAATTACCCAATCTGAAGAATCAACTAATACACCATTTATGGTTACAGTATTAAAATAGTAAAATGCCTGCAGAGTGGACTGATGGAAGTAGAAAGGATTCCCTGTAAGTTCTACGGGATTTTCTGCACTTCCCTCAATACCATCTGCCTCGAATGTATATTGTTGGTCTAATTCAATTACCTCATCCAGAGAAGCATTATAGAATTTGAAATGGATATTGTCACCTGCATAATTACTACGGATT
>CAZKEL010000098.1:0-4556 GCA_964551815.1 uncultured bacterium | reverse complement strand
ATGCGAATCAGTTTCCAGCCTGTCTTGGTTCCCTCAGCTTCTGTTTCAGCTACTACCATAGATTCAGGATCGTCTGTAGGTAATTTTGGTGAGAGAGTAAAGGTGAAGTATTCATTACGCGTATCTAAGGTATTGTTCTTATCCAAATCTTCTGAGTCGGGATAGCGGTATCCCATTGCCTGGCCATTACCCTCTGTTCCGTTGGTTCGGGAATAATCACCGGTATTACTGCACCCCGTTGTATTATAGCACCAATTATCGCCGTTTGGATCATTTTGGTCCACATTAATGTTAATTGAAAATGAATCAGGATTTTCTTCATTGATAAGCAGGGCTTCTGCATAAGTAACTTTTAGAGAATCAATACAGTATTCATCAGGATGGGCATAAATTCCATCCAGATCACTGTCATATCGGGCAGGATCATAATTACTACAGAGACAACCACCCCAGCCATCTTCAAAGCTGTCAGTGCAATTGTCAACTCCCATATCCTCACCGTCTGAGAGAATACCATCACCCATTCCCGGACCATAGACAGGTTCATCCTCCGTATCCAGCAGAATATTCCCGTTCCTGTCCTCACTGATATGACCAATGTCAAAATGGATTTTAAAAGAATCATCCGTAACGGATTCAGTATTCAACCAAATATCCATATACTTACTGAGACTTTGATCATGCTCACTCACATACAGGGGAATCATGATACCGTTCCAAAAAGTAGAATCGCCAGGGTCACCAGAAAAGCGAGTCTCTAAAATCATGGTCTTGGTGGTATTATTATTTGCACGGGTTGAAGTGGACTGCTCAGGCCAAATATTCTTTGTCAATTCATCCTCATAAGGATTATACCATATCATTCTGCCGCGGTTGTGAATGGAGAGTGAAGTATCTAAAGGTTCAGAGGCCATTTTCCACTGCCGCATCATAATACTAAAAGATGAGGTACGCTTGGCAGATTCAAAATCGTCAATGAATGCCTGCCCCAATGGATTTGGATTGGGATTTATCTGTGCATAATCACCCTCAATGGAAAATACAGAAGGTTTGGTTGTTTCAATGAGGGGAAGATAGTCCACTGCCCTGGTTATAAAACCCAATTCATTTTGATATTTTCCCTTTATATTCCAGACAAAATTCCGCATTGGTTCATAGCCAATGTCCACCTTTTCATCTGCGATGGACTGATTATAGTAAAACATTCCCCCTGCAATATAATTTCGTTCTCCAAAACCATATTTCACATGGGAACCTACTAAAAGCTTTTGATCAAACGAAATTAACTCGTTTTCTTCATAAGACACGGATATTTCTGCAGTTGGATCAAGGGCTTCAGGTTTTAGAAAATTTATAGTTCCGGAAAAATAATCAATGGTATAGTCCACATCTTTCTGTAATACTTCTCCCCCTAATCGCACTGTTTCACTGCCTTCAACAATCATGAATCCAAGAGACATAGATGATGATACAGACGAAGTTTTTACTCTGATAATAAATTCATGTTCTTCATTTTTCTTGTCCTGATTGGTATCAAAATACATGGCAGGGCCTGTATCCGTTTCATCGGCAAAATCACCATCAGCATCAATAAGTTCATTTTCTAAAACACCTTGCAGTTGAGGTTCATTCAGTCCCCAATAGGTTGCACTTCCATCAGGGGCTAACACGGGATTTCCGCTATGGTCTGTTCGGGGAGTCTCATCGAATGAAAAAGGTAAATGAGCAGGCAGCATAAGCTCACCATAGGCCAAATTCAGAAAGCTGCCATAAAGGTCTATCTTGCCGTCACCTCCCTCTACTTTTTGATGATTTTCATCTTCAGAGTCCAGACCAAATACAGATAAAAATGATTCCCCGCCGTCTGTATGGGTACGCTCATCACCGGCACCAAGATCACGGATAATTTCAATCTCTAATCCTGAAGGATCTATGTTCGAGCCTCCCAGAGAATATACATTTTTAAACATGAGAGGCCAGGTAGGTGAATTTGGAGTGGAGGGATTGATATCTTTTAACAGTTTCAGCGTGATGAGCCCCTCACACATATCCTGGTAATTATCCGGGTTTTCTGCCTTACAGGCATCGTAAACAGATTTAAAGTTGGTGCCATTGGTGGTATCCTGAACTGTCCCAAAAGATTGAGTTTCCTGATTGAAAAAAGTGGTAGAGTAGGCAATGGCAATGGCATTCTGTACCGAGTTCAGCCTTATATATCCCAGGAGCCTTTCAATTTCGTAGTCCATATTTTCTTCAAGGCGTACCCAGGTTCCTCCCACTGAGTAACTGTTTAAGTCGCCGGGATCTAAATAAGCATTTGCCTGAATGATGTCATTTTCTGCAGTGGTGACTTTCTGATATACCTCATATTTCCCCAATACATATTCAGGGTCATAAATATGGTTGTTGGTTTCAGTGAGGGGATAATAGTTTCGTTTAAACCGGTCATCAATGAAAAAGTAACGGTCATTAATAAAATTATATTCATTGATGTTAGTGGGAGCCCCAGTCTCTGCTCCACCTTCCATGGATTTTTCAGATTTCTTTACCTGCTCCCGGGCTATAACGGATTGAATTTCTACAGGCCCTAATTGATGAACCGCCTTTAAGCCAAAGAGACTGGAATTTGCTCCCCCCAGGTTTACGGATTCCATGCCCTCCAGGGACAGATTGATATTGCCTGCTTCCGCTTTTTGAAGGATGTCATTTTTATGACCACGATACTCAATGGTGAGATCATTTTCCCAAGTAAAATCTGCTTCTGAGTCCTGTTTGATTTTTACAAAGAAGCGGTCGCCGATATTTCCGTCAATGCTGAAACGCTGCGTCTGTTCAATTTCCAGGTCCCAAGACTTACTCTCTCTCAGATTGGTAGTCACCAAATCTTTATTTTCAAAAACCAATGCCCCGTTTACCGAAATATTTCCGCTGATATTAAGTTCAACATCCGTCTCTCCAATCTGTGTGTTAATGAGGCTGATCCCTTTCCCTCTGCCTCCTGCACCGGAAGTTTTTTTAGTGAGCTTTTTAATAAAATTCTTTTTGAATTCTTCATATTCATTGGCCTTCAGTGCACGAGGTTTATACCAATCAACAGTGACAATGGCAGGAATTTGCAGATCAAAATCTTCCCAGCGGTGGTAGAGAACAAAAGTCCCATCAATAAGTCCCGCCTCCTCTTCCTTTTTGATTTTCCGGAGTTTTTTAGTGGGCTTTAGAAAATGTCCATTCCAGAAGGAATGTGTAGATTTCAGACAAAGAGTTTTGGCTTTAGGTGGGAATGGATTCACCAGCTGAGGAAGCTGGGGATAATACCCGCTGAGGTTTTCTATGGATGTAAGCTTCCTGTCTTCAGATTCAGCAAAAATAATCGAAGTGGAAAGTGCAATAAAAATTGCGGGAAACCGGAGGACCGATTTCACATATTTACCTGTTGCCCTAATTGACACAATGGTAGCAATTCGGTACTAGGCTTCGTCCTCCAATACTTGAAATGTTTCAGGAAAGTGGGACCCAAGCAGCTGAATCATATTTCGTATAGCTCTGCCTCGATGAGATATAAGGTTTTTTTCTGTCATAGTCATTTCTGAATAAGTCTTCTCTAACTCAGGTACATAAAATACAGGGTCATAGCCGAATCCACCAACACCTTTTGCCCAGGTGGATATGCATCCTTCAACGAATCCTTCCGTCGTGAGTTCCCTGTTTTCATCTACGAATGCAATTAGGGTTCTAAACGTAGCTTTTCGCTGGTTTGGAGGTACACCTTCCAAAGATTGGAGCAGTTTTTTTACATTGTCAGCATAGGAACTATTTTCTCCTGCGAAGCGTGCAGAATAAACTCCGGGATCTCCCTTGAGATACGCAACTTCAAGACCCGTATCGTCTGCCCAGGAGGGGAGGCCAGTTTCCGCATGAACTGCCCGGGCTTTAATAAGAGCATTTTCTTCCAGCGTTTTACCATCTTCTATGATTTCACCGATCTGTGGAAAGGAGTCCAATGACAAGACTTCAAGAGGGTAATTCTGCAGGATTAGCTCCATTTCTTTGCACTTGTCTTTGTTATGAGTAGCTAAAACCAGTTTCATATAGAAGGGAAAATTACAGGGTATTCTGTATTGAAAGAATGGGATATTTGCTGAAATTTTATACTATTGGTATTGTCAATGGGCTATAAATTTCACGGCTCGAAATTAGCGGGCAAATGGCTTGGTAGCTTCCGCCGGTGGGCGGACAGGCAGTCTCCTCCTTCGCTACCATTTAATAGGAGACAACGGTATGGCTTGGTAGCTCAGTCGGTAGAGCAGAGGACTGAAAATCCTTGTGTCGGTGGTTCAATTCCGCCCCGAGCCACCTGCAAAACCCTCCTTAACTGGGGGGTTTTTTGGTTGTCAGAACATATCATATTGCATCCAAATATGCCCATAGTATGGTAACTAATAGTATGGTAACTCCAAAAATAATGAAAAATAACGAAAATCAATCAGCAAAACCCCTTTCAAGGGGGCGGGCTATCTATATATAGGCAAATAACATTTTCTGGTAAGATTTAGAAT
>CAZKEL010000097.1:0-4589 GCA_964551815.1 uncultured bacterium | reverse complement strand
TCCATCTCCGTATTTCATCTCGTAGGAAAAATTCATTTCCGCCTGTGCGGAAAGAAAAGTGAAGCAGAAGAAAAATGAAAGGCGTTTAACCATATATTATTGAGCGGTATCCACTTTGGAGGTATCTCCTTCTGATGCAGGGGATTTTTCAGAACCGGGGCCATCTTCACCACTCGGTTTTTTTACTCCTAACATTCCTGCAATTTCTTCTTCAAGCTTTTTTTCATCTCCGGGGTTATACCCCACATGGCGATTAATGATCTCCCCTTCCGTCCCTGCGATAAGTACATAAGGCATCACCTTTCCCCCTGTTTTACGGAATAACTCTGCCCGAGGATCAGACAATACAGAAAAGGCGTATTTCTGAGAGTTCACATAAGATTTTACCTTAGACATTGAGCGGGTATTGTCAATATTGATACTTACTACTTCAAATCCCTTGTCGGCATATTTAATATGGATTTTATTTAGTTCTTTCATTTCTTTTTTACAGGGTTCACAGGCTAAGTTCCAAAAATTTAACAGGATGGGTCCGTCCTGATAATAAGTGCTCAGTTCCTGTTTTTTATTATTTAGATCTTTCAATCTGGTCTTTGGCAGATGGTTTTTTTCTGCCCATCCAACGGTGGTAAGCAGAAAAATGGAGATAATGGCAAAATGCTTCATAGTTCTTCCTTGAAAGTTATTTAATGGTTTATTGGCTTTGAGGGCGCAGGTAATTTAGGGAAATTCAGGGAGAATTGGTAGATGCAGAAAATTACAGGATGTAACCTGAACTTATCTGCCGGTGATCTGGTTTGCCAATAGTTGATCTAATTCGTTTTCCTGCATAAACTTAATGGTAACTTTGGTGTAGTCCCCTATAATTTCCCTGGGGATGGAAAAAGAATAATGGATGGTTTGACTGGTCACATCCAAATCAAGCTGAATATGATCTAACCCGGGAGTTAGAGCAAATAAGGGTTTGAAATGGCTTTGATGAAGAATTGGAATATGCTTTGGTTTTAACTGCATATATTTTTCATTCCAGCTGTCTAAAAGAAAAAATTGTACGGTTCCAATCTTATTGGTAAAGATAACTACCGGCATTACCTGAAATTTCATCAATGCCAATTTATCCACCAGAGGCTTATCAAATAGAAATTCACTATTTGAAAATTGCAGCATGATATTACCCTTTTCACCAGTTTTTTTCTGATGGGGGAGATTTGACAGTAAATCCTGAGCCAGGGTTGAACGAATAGAAAATTCTACAGGGATTTCTCCTATAATACGGCGTTGATCGGATGGGTCAGGCTGAATCTGTAATTCCCCTATTTTTACTTCATAAGGGTTAAAAAGTACCTGATCTAATAGCTGCAATAGCCGCTGTGTATTTTCTCTGCCCAAAGCGGTTTTATCTACGGAAAGGTCATCAAGATTAAACTCCCGGTAAAACCTGCTGCCATATTGACCCTGAGAATTTTTTTTCTGTACCCCGGGGTCTCTTCTTGACGCAGACAAATCTTCGGTTTCAGAGAGCTCTTTTGGTGCATTTTCTTCCAGATCAATGCTGCGTTTCTTTCCGGAATTTTCCAGAGATTTTATGATGGCATCCAAATTCAAATCATCCACCAGAAAAGGGCTGATGGTTTGTTCAATGGCAATGAGAAAGGCATCATGCAGACAGATAATATCATGGACGGGGCAGTAAATTTGCCGCTTTACTAATTGTTTCCATGAATGAATGTCGTAGGCTTCGAACTCAACATAGAAATCTTCATTAACGGTTTTAAATCGTCCATTTATAATCAGCCCTTTTATTTGTTGTTCAACTCCTGCATTTTTCTGATCAAAATAGGGGCGGATATCCCCTGCGTATTCAATATTAATATCTTCTCTAATTTTATAATTTTCCTTTATCAGGTCAGGGAGGGCTTCCCGAAGGTGGGAGTTTGTGAAGTCATTTTTCAGATTATCAAATTCCATTAGATAGATGGTATTATACCCTGTTTCTGTAAAACCATACCCGAAAAGCATCAAAGAAAAGGTAAAAGTTAAATATAATTTATATGTCCTGAAATTCATCAGATATAGCAAATATTTTTAATGGTTAAGGTTAGTTTAATAATCTCTCCGGAGCCAATTTCCATATCCACTTTTGCTGAGGCTTCATCATCTTTTTCAATAATAATCTCTTTTTCATTACCAAAATCTCTTTCTATAATCATGCTGCAGTATTCAATTCCTTCTATCAAATCAAATTGAATTTGCAGAGAATCAATTTTATGTAAACTGGTCAATACAGGGGAATATATTTCTGCATTCCAGGTTAATCCATCTGAAAAAATAGTCTGAAGGTTTTGTCCTCTGATATCTCTGTCAAAATCATAGCCTGAGGTAAAATTGGTATCCAGTTGTCCTTCCCACTCATCATGAGGAAAATAAAAGCATAAAGAATCTGCGAATTGACAGGATTCTGCAATATCCAGATAACAGATACTGCATTCACCATTAGTCAGGTCAGTATTATTATAACTGTCGTGGGCATAGATGGATGCTCCGATGAGTGAGGAGTCCACTGCTCGAGATGAATCCGAAAAAACTGCAATGGCCTTCACTCCAATTCTCCAGGAATCGCCCAAATCAGAGGTCTCCCCTTCAACACAGACAGAACAGGCATCAACTACAGCCTTTCCACCGCAGATGTTGTTACAATCAAGGCCCGAATTATCCCCGCCATATAAGGATAAATCAACGGCACAACTGCCGTCATTATGGGTTGCTGAAGAATTGTAATTACATTTTTCAGCATCAATACAGCCGCCAACTACAGAGGGAAGGCAAACTCCTAAACTATCTTCTGGTGGATTATTACTTAATTCAGCATCACAGATTCCCAAACAATCAGCCGTTGAACCTGGTTCATCGTCACAGCTGCAATCCTCGGAAACAAACCAGCAGCTATAATCTTCAATAGCAGCCGTCACATCATAATTGCAGGCAGAAGGATCGGTACATCCTTCAGCACCCTTATCACAACTGGCTGAAATAGTGAGAAAATAAAGAAAAATGGCAGAGATGATCTGAAGGAAATTTCTCATGTCGCAGAGGTAAATTTAAAGGAGGTCTATTTTTATTTTTCAGTAAAATAAAACAGGGGTGGAAATCCACCCCTGTTTTTCAATCCATTTTGGGTTAATCTTACTTAATCAGCATAAGTTTTTGGATATGTGTTTCTCCGCCAACTGTCATACTCACAAAGTAAATCCCGGCAGCTGATTGACTTGCATCCCAGCTTACCTGGTGATTTCCCCTATCAAAAGCGCCGGAAGCCAGGCTTGCAACACTGCGCCCTAACATATCGTAAACGACCACTTCAACTTCCATAGTTTCAGGCAGACTGAAAGCAACCATGGTTACCGGATTAAAGGGATTTGGATATGCTGAACTAAACTGCACTTCATCCGGAATAACAGAATTTGTCAATTTAATCAGGTTCATTCCAAGATTATTCCATTGGGAATTACCCGTTACGTCCATATCAATGAGAGTATTGGTGGCTTGGCTCAGTACTTTGAAGCTGATATCATCCCCTGATTGAGCATAACCTGCAAATTTTTCACCTGCATCTGCACCCATGGCTGGTACATCAATGATTGCACCATCCCAATAGCGGGCACCCACTACCACATCTCCATTATAGGCAATGATAAGATCACCTGCATCAATAGTTTCACCATCAATTTCTGCAGTCTCTACATAATAGAACGCCTGCTGGGTAGATTGATGATATGCATAAGCCTCCGGAATTGCTTGTTTGGCCCGCGGCTCGGTTCTGGCAAAATTAAAGTTAGGCTCATTATAGACAAAGTCCACATCTGCTGAGGTAATAAACCAATACCCTTCAGTACCGCTAAGCTCTGTAAGCCAGCCAACCCAGCCACCATCTGTATTCATTGCAGATTCACCTTCGCCGATAATACCAATAATGGCATCCTGTGCATGGTCAGGCACAGTCTCTTCAATGGGTGCATGACCCACGAATGGATAAGAAATAAGATTACTACCATCATGTAGTGAATATACGGTTCCAGGTTCTGTGGGTAAACCTTCAACTTCAAGGGTTACTTCCTCTGACACTTTCAGCCAGTAACCATCTTCTCTTTCAATTGAAAGGAGGGTACCCAGCCATTGCCCATCAACAAAGTTGGCAGAGTTTCCTTCACCGAGAGCACCGGGAGAATACGGTTCAAGACTTCCCAGGACTGATCCGATGGAGTTATCATCAGGCAAAGCGTGGAAACTCACCAGATCAAGACCGTCTAAATCTATAGTAACCGTACCACAATCATTATCGGGATTATCGTCACATTCGCCACAGCCGTCTTCGTAGGCATCGCCAAAACATTCTCCGGCACAGTCCATATCAGCATTATCGTTGGAAGCATCATCGTCACAGACGCCACAATCATCTTCATAGGCATCACCGAAACATTCGCCTGCACAGTCCATGTCAGCATTATCGTTGGAAGCATCATCATCACAGACGCCGCAATCATCTTCATAGGCATCGCCAAAACATTCTCCGGCACAGTCCATGTCAGCAT
>CAZKEL010000096.1:0-4629 GCA_964551815.1 uncultured bacterium | reverse complement strand
GTTAACTTACAATACTAACTCTAATACTGGTCCAGTTTGTGGGGGCAGGGCATTCTCATATAAGCTATCAGATATAATCCCCCTTTATAATACACCATTTTTTCAGGTTCAACAGGATATGATTTTGGTGTTCCTATTTCTGGATTTACATAAATCACTTTGCATTTCTTGCGATTAACTATTGCCTGTATGGCTTTATCAATAATCAGACTATAGGGTTCATAATCAAAGATCCCTGAAGAATAGTTTTCAAAAAGATCTCTGTCCTTAAATTCTGTTAAGTCCATAAAAATATTACCAGGGACAATTTGATCTATTTTTTTCAGCAAACTATTTATTTCTTTTCCGAAGGTGGTTTTCTGCAGCACTTTTAGGTTTTCTCTTAACATTTGTGCCAGAAGATACTCATTTAAGTTCAAGGGTATTGGCAGAAAAGATTTAAACTGTGCATCTACATACCATACATTTTCATTAGCTTTCAACTTTTCGGAAATAAGAGGAATACCGCTTTCAGAAAGAAGGAGTAAATCTCGCTGCAAAGTACGGATTGATACCTGATTCGTAAATCGTTCACGCAGCTCAGTAGTTGTAATTTTTCTACCGGTACTAAGAATTTGTAAGATTCTGATCAGGCGTTCAACTTGAGAATATGTTTCCATTTTTGAAGTATAATTTAACAATTTATAAGGACTTAATATGTCGCATTTAGAAGTTCATCTGTTTTATAAAGAGAATGAGTAATCCTCCCAATAAACCCTGAAGGTTTATGGGTAATCCTTTATAAATTTTCTCGAAGGGAATTCCCTCTTTAACTCATTCACCAGCTGAAAATTGGATCTGTTGCACTCTTTCCTACCATATCTGAAATTTCAAAAAGCAGTATGCCTGATTGTCTTTCTTTCCATTTCTGCTGCTTCCAACTCAGCCCCTAAAATCGGTCTCGCCCTCTCAGGGGGTGGTTCGAAAGGGTTTGCCCATGTTCCTATACTAAAAGCGTTGGATTCTCTGAATATTCCCGTGGATTATATTGCCGGTACCAGCTTTGGCGCTATTGCTGGAGCTATGTATGCCCTGGGGTACCCCGGCAAAGAAATTGAACAAATGGCATTAGATACGGACTGGTATGAAGTGCAAAATGACGAACCGGAGCGTCGCTTCCTCCCCTATTTTCGTAAAAAAGATACCGGTAAATTTCAATTAGAATTTGGGTTAGACGGTGTAAAACCTGTCACGCCAACGGGTTTTATCTATGGGCAAAAAATCATATTGGAACTGAGTAAATGGACCCGGGAGTTTGAACAAACTTATGATTTTGATAATTTCCCCATTCCCTTCCGCTGCAATGCTTTTGACATAATTTCAGGGAAAGAAATTATTTTGAAAGAGGGTTCTCTGGCACATGCATTGCGGGCATCCCTTTCAGTACCAACCATTTTTGCACCTGTTGAATGGGGTGATGCTCTCCTGGTTGATGGCGGTGTTATCAATAATTTGCCGGTGGACATTGTGAAAGACATGGGAGCAGACATTGTATTGGCATTGGATGTTACCTCAGAACCCCGCACCGTTTCAGCATTGGATAATATGTATGATATTTTTGATCAGACTATATCCGTTCATGGGTATGACAGAAAAACTGAAAATATTCAGAATGCAGATTATTATCTCCAGCCGCACATCCCCAATATCAACTGGCTGGACTACAGTAAATCAAACATTCACCAATTATTTTTGGCTGGTGAAAAAGCAGTGCAAAATAATAGCCAAATTTTTGAACACCTTAAAGAACTCACCAAAAATCGTACAAAAAATCTAATCAATTTAAAACCCATCGAGAAACCACGCATCATTGCAATAAATCTGGATGGGAACGAAGAGCTGCCAGACAAATTCATCTTAGAATACCTGGGGATTGTAAAAGACCAGCAATTAGATGTACAGACTCTGGACGAGAATATTTCTGAATTATACAGCCTTGGATATTTTAAGGTTATTCATTATGATATTAATCCATTGTCACCGGGCCGTGCTGAGATTAATATCCATGTAAAGGAAAACCCGCTACGAAAATTTCAAATGGGGTTGCGTTGGGACAATTTCTATCAGATGGTGGGCGTGGCAAATGTTCAGGTCAACAGTAGTTTCATACCTGGCCTGAGAATCGAAAATCAGACTCAATTTGCCGGGTTACGCAGAAATGACTTTTCCGTTTTTTTCCCCAGCCGAAAATTGAACTTTCCTGTGTACCCCTATTTGAGAGTAAAAAATATTAGAAAGACCTTTAAACTATTTTCCACAGATAAATATGAAGGGATGTACCATCTTTCTCAGGATGAATTGAACAGTGGAATAGGGCTCCTCCTGAGAAATTACTGGAATATGGAATTTGATTTTTTTCATTCCAAACATTCTTTCATTCCTGAAACTGAAAATGGCAATTCAGAATTTTCTTTTTCAGAAGAAATTTTTTCCGGTTTAAGAATGCGGGCACAGTTAGACTTGCTGGATGATGTATTACTGCCGTTTAACGGTGTATTAATTAAGGGAGAATATGAAAACAGCAGCCCTGAATTTGGGGCTCAACGCAATTACCATTTCTACCATGGAATTGGGGATGTTTATTTTTCAAGAAAAAGAAATACGTTTCGTATCATGGCCTATTACCACCAGGCATTAAATGATATCCCCCAATATTATATAACCAATCCCTTGGGCAGTCAGGCACTGGTGGGCATGGGAGAATTTCAATTGTATGGAAATACCCTTGCTTTCTCCCGGTTCGAATATAGGTATAAACACAAAAAGGATATTTTTCTGCATCTCATTGCAGGATGGCTGGTGAGTGCTAAATCAGAAGATAACAGAATTCTTGCTGATAATCTCTGGTGTACAGGAGCTGGAATAACGCTGCTCTCCCCAGTGGGTCCTCTGGAATTTATCTGGAGCAGAGGACCCGTGAATATCTATTCTGAGACGGATTATTCCTGGCAGAATATCTTTCATTTCTCAGCAGGATATAAGTTTTAACAGCGGATTTTCTTACTTGTTCTCAGAAAGAAAGGATGTCTAATTTTTCTGCCCTGAAATCGGGAGTTTCAGTTATAAATTCAGTAAGTTATTCACGGAGAGGTGTCTGAGTGGCTTAAGGTGCACGCTTGGAAAGCGTGTGTAGGTGAGAACCTACCGGGAGTTCAAATCTCCCCCTCTCCGCAATCCTTGATTCGCATAGCGTGAATCATCATGGGGAATTTTCCCTGCCAATGGTGGGATAAATCCGATTTTTAAATGCGAACCCTATGGGACATAAATTAAATAAGGAGAATCTTTATGAATTTCAGAATTTTTATACCCTTACTCGTCATTTCCCTTTTCTCTCAACAACTCCTCTGGTCACATTGCCAGGTTCCATGCGGAATATATGATGACAAAGCCCGAATCTCAGCCATGCTGGAGGATGCTGCCACCATAGAAAAAGCCATCAAAAAAATAAATGAACTGGAAAGTAAATTAGACTCCCATTCCCAAAATCAACGCACACGATGGATTATAACCAAAGAAGAACACGCCCAAAATATTATTTCCACCCTTTCAGCCTATTTTCTTACCCAAAGAGTAAAACCATCACAAGCAGATTATACCAAGAGATTGACAATGCATCATGCGGTTATGATTGCTGCTATGAAAACTAAACAACAAACAAATTTAGAAGTATCTGCAGCGCTTAAAGAAAGTATAGAAAAAATATCAGGGTACTATCCCTGATCAGGATATCATATAATTAAAAAAGCCCCCTTGCAGTAAGGAGGCTTTTTTTTAAACTTTAATGAGATTACTTCATCAAGATCAATTTTTGAATGGAAACTTTATCCTTCCACTGAGAACGAAGTAAATAAATACCGCTGGCAGTAGTTTTTCCATTCCAACCGAAATGATGAACTCCGGCAGTTAATTCACCCTCATGAATCGTCTCCATATTCTGACCCCTGAGATTATAAACAGACACGGTAGTAAATCCGTTCTGCGGGATTGACACCTGAAAGGAGGTAACAGGATTAAATGGATTTGGGAATGCGTGACTCACTGAAAAGTCACTGGGAAGTGTAACCAAATCAAAAAACAATTGTACACCATCCAAAGTGGCTGCGATTACTTCAACTATTTCAAAATTACCCTTTGTAGTAAATAACTCATTAGTCTCATGGTTTAGAATTATCACTTTGGTTTCATTGCCTGTGGTAAAAGCCTTCGAAATATATCCGGCTTTAGTCGGTATTATAGAGAAGCCATCATCATGTGAGAGTATCATTTCAAAACCTACAAATCCATCTGCTTCAAAATGCAATGAGTTTGCAGCTTTAATGAGCTTCACATATTGAGCTTGTTTAAGTAGAGATTCATTTGTTCTTTCCAATAAAATACCATTCTTAATCACTTCCGAATTATCTTTTAGAGGTTCGATAATACCCTGTCTCTTATTTATTCCTTTTTCAAATTGAGAATTCCTTGGGTTATAGTTGAAAATACCCATATCTTTTTGATGAATAGTTAAGGGAGTTCTGTTTAACCCATTCTTATTCCAATTCAATTTCATTTCTTCATTTGTAATTTCTCCAAATAAATGGATTTTAT
>CAZKEL010000095.1:0-4665 GCA_964551815.1 uncultured bacterium | reverse complement strand
AATACACATATTCCGTTATCAACTTCTGCGTTTGGATCAAAATTATCAGCTTCGGGATCCGTACAGCCAAAATGATGAATTGCATTGGCTTCATCGCTGTCATCACTATTACTATTACCAAATTCATCTGTTGCCTGAATATGAAAATACACCTCAGCGCTGGAAACATTGGGCATGGTAATATTAAGCGTTCCTGTATTTTCTACATTCTCTGCCATTAATTCATTTGATATGCCAATATCAGCAGCTGACCAGCTTATCTCAAGGGGTGTATCCCCAAAACTATCATCACCGGCCAACCAGGTAACAGGCAAAGGCCAATTTGCCTCTAAGATTTCACCGCCATTGGGTGATAACCAGGTGACGAGCGGGTCAACACTATCCAATTTAAATTGTGCAGACAATCCTGAAAATAGAATATCCGGTATGGGTAATATACTAAATGGGTTATCTGAAACATCAACACTGCTATTACCGTAATAATCGCTTACTTCAATTTGAATGATAGCATTATCGGTTAAATTATCTGGCAGGATTGTAATTGCATTACCGGAAAAGGATAAGCCTGATTCAAGCAGTTCAAAATTGGCGCCGCTATTGGTGGATAGATGGATGTTTGCCTCACCATTAGGTGATTCATCTTCGGCAGTCCAGCTAACCTGGATGGTTTCACCCACAATATATTCTTCACCGCCATTGGGACTAATCAATGTCACACTTGGCGGTATTCCATCCAGTTCAAAACTATTTGATTCTCCGCTAAAACTAATGGGTTCTACAAATCCGATATGGATACCACCGTCAGCATCATCCGTGGCAGTGTTACCATAATTATCCATGGCAGAAATTGTAAAGACAGCATCAGTAAAGTTAATTTCAGGAAGGGTTAAATCTATGCTACCTGTATTTTCAACATCAATCCATTCTGAGAGTAAATCTCCTCCTATTGAATTCAGTACAATCATTATGGGGGTGTTAGAAAAGCTATCATCACTGGCAGACCAATTCACAATTATAGTTTCACCGCTATCATAATACTCATCATTTTGGGGTGATATCCACTCAATATTGGGTGCAATACCATCCAGTTCAAATGGTGGTGATTCACCTGAAAAGCTGATGGGTTCCGGTGTGCAGTCTGATTCAAAGCAGACAATCTCTTCATCCCAGCAGACAAAGTCAGCGCCGTTACCGCTGCACTCACCGCATTCGTCAATTTCTGTATCACCGCCACAGATTTCGGCACAATCTATTTCAACAATGCAGTTACCATCGCAGTCAAAGTTCTCTTCCGGGTAGGTGCAGCTGCCGTCATCGGTGTTGGCTTCCGGGTTAAAATTACAGGCATCTGGTTCAGTGCAGCCGTAAACTGGAACTGCCACAATTGTAAATACTCCGGAATTTGCATTGCCGCTATTTCCAAATGTATCGGTATCTGTGAGCTGAAAGGAAAAATCTCCCAGCACATCCGGCATGATCACGGCAATACCCGATTCCTCAGAAATGTCTGTCCATTGTGATACAGTATCTCCATCCGTATTTACTAATTCTAACAGAGCATTATCCACTTCTGGACTGTCTTCGGTAATGGTCCAACTCACCACAACACTGCTGTCGGGGTAAAATACTTCACCACCAACAGGAAAAACCAGATTAACCTCAGGAAAAACGCCATCCAAAACAAACTCAGCAGATTCACCGGAAAAGGTGATTGGTTCCTGGGCAGCTATTAGGCTGAACCAGAATAACATGAAAATCTTCTTCATACCGTCTTGCCCATTAAAACTAGCTTAGAGTAGCCTCCGCTCACAAATACATGGTTCCACCAATATGCTGACAGATATTCAAACAACAATCTCTTTCTGATTTTGTATGTTCTATAATGTCTCATAATACCCAAATATGAATTCATACTGCTGATGAATTGCTCTAATTCGTTTGTACTTGGTTTCTCAGCTTGCACTACTTCATTATGTTTAACAATAGCTTTATAAAAATTACCTTTCGTACGCTGTGAAATATATATTCGATGCGGTTTAATGACTGTCCCCAGATAATTTACACCTTTAGTAAAATGCTGCAGGTAAACTTTACCGGGATGAAGATTCAATTGTAGATTATCCTTCAAATACTTTTTCATCACAGGAATCATTTCTTTTAAATAGTCTTTATCTTTGTGCACCAGTAGAAAATCATCCACATATCGTCCATAATATTTAATTTTGAGATCTCTTTTTACAAAGTGATCGAAGTCATTCATGTAAATATTACCAAATAATTGAGAAGTCAAATTCCCTATGGGTAAGCCGCAGCCGGTATGGGCAGTAAACAAACTTTTATCTTTAGGCAGCCCATTCCAATCAGACTTCATTCCTTTAATTGTACAATTGTTAACAGGATTTGCGTTAATCGTTTGTTTTAACAAATATTGTATCAATGATAAATCAAATGTTATCTGGTGCAAGTTTTTGGCTAAAGTATTCATTACTTTTTTTAAAAGTAAAGTTTTATTCATTGCCATAAAATAGCCTTTAATATCCAATTTTAGAATATAGCAATCATTCTTATAATTTTGAGAACTGGAACGAATAAAATGATCTACCCTTTTTATACCGTAATGTGTACCTTTTCCTGTTCTACAACTATAGCTGTCATTGATAAATGTTTCATCAAAAATGGGTGATATATAGTTGTAAATGAAATGATGAATGACTCTGTCTCTGAAATCTGCTGCAAAAATCTCCCGTTTAACAGGTTTATCCACTATAAAACAAATACTCTTTGTGGGTGAGTAGGTTCGGTTCATTATTTCATCATACAAAGTGAATATTTTTTCTTCAAAGTGTTTTTCAAATGCAAGTGCATTAATGGTATTGCGCTTGTTCCTGCGGGCATCAAAATATGCCTGAAACAAATCAGTCAATATTCTGTCCTCAGAAAAATGTCGATCTAATAATGTTAATTGCATTTGAAACTATTTCCTATCATCCGATAACATCTTTAATATATGCTTTGTTAGATGCTCTTTAATTTCTCTATGCCTTGGAATTGGTTGAGATATTTTAGTTCTCGGATTTTGATACCAATCATGATTCCCTCCATGTCTAATAAATTCACATTTCATTTCATTTAACTTTTTCAATAAATCCCTGCGTTTCAAGCAACATCCAACTCAGCTACATGTCTCACATTGGGTATATTCCCGCTTATTAATTCTTTATGAATATCCTTCAAATTATCTCTTAATTCATCCAGTGATTCCCCTTGAGACATATAATCTGGAAATTCTTCCATATATCCCAGTATCATTCCTTCATCTTCCCAGTAAACAAATTTCTTTGTAATCATTGTATTGCCCCTTATAAATAATTTTTACCCTGCCATGAAAGACAGGGCTTTTATGACTGTGTTAAATCCCCTACGCAACGGACAGAAAACCCGTTTTGCTTATTGTTGTTGTTCCGGTTGACATTTGTGTTATTGTAGTTCAGTTTCCGGTTCCAAGCATTGTTACTATTGTTCTCGCTGGAAGACCAAAAGTAGCCGTTGTTCCCAATATTGTTGTAATTACCATTATTGTTGTTACGGTAACCAGCGGGAAACTCTGAAAAAGCAACCTCTGGACCCTGTGAAATAGTAAACCTTAATCTACAGGTTATTTCACGGGGTAAATTGATCATAATACCATTTTCAGATAAAATGAAGATTATACCTCGCTTTCCTAACCTTTCAAAGGTTTCAAACCTTTGAAAGGTTTTTTGGTACGCAAGGGGGTTGCCGGATTTAAATACGCTCGCTTACCAATGCCATAGCAATTGGTAACTCTGGCTAAACAGTCTAAAGTTGAAAAGTTATAAAAGAGAAAGCCTGCCCTGAGTCCACTCGAAAGGTTCATAAAATCAAGCTTATTGGGGTTGAGTGTTATATTGGCCATAGTCGCCTTTTAATAAACCCTGGAAAGATAAGTCCTCATCTAATTCAGGCCAATGTAGCCCAAATGGAGATATTTCAATATGATTTAACAATTGGTCTGCAGCCTGTGATAAGCGGTCATTATTTTTAATAGGGAATTTAATTTCTACCCCACTTTCCATCAAAATATAAATGTACCCTTTTTTATATTCTGCTTTAACTGCTTCATTTATTAACGTGTTCATTCCATTTCTCCACAATTAAGTTTTGATTTTCTTCTGCAAGCTTTTGTGCTTTTGATAATTCTTGAATTTTCATACCATGAGAATCTTTTAATTCTATTTTATTCCCAATGTAAAAAATTGCCTCTCCACTTCCATAAGTAACATGAACATGAATTGGTAAATGTTCGTTGCTATAAAAGAAAAATCGGTAACCATCTTTCTTAAAAATTGTTGGCATTAATTATTTTCTGATTAACAATCATATTTCCTTGGTATAATTTACTTTCATTATCTTTTTAACAAGCAAGATGCTTGTTTTACACTTTTTACTTTTCAACTTTCTACTTTTCACTTTACACTTTTAACTTTTGACTTTTCTGCCATCCTGTTAATTGTTTCGATACATTCTCCACCTGTTTATTCACCTGTACAAAGCGTTTCAAACTAATTTGTCTTAAATCTTTCATTAAGCGGATAAATAGCCGTAAAACCTCTATTTTCTCCCGTGCTTCTTGTATGGTCTCCGTTT
>CAZKEL010000094.1:0-4708 GCA_964551815.1 uncultured bacterium | reverse complement strand
TCCTTTGCAATATTCGGATATTTTCTTTCTAATGCATAAGGCATGTTGGTTGTGCCAATATCTTTAACAGAATCTGCCTTGTGGACTTTTTTTACTTTTGTAATTTGTTTTTTTAAATGTGGGATGATTTTTTCAGATAAAAGAGTAACGCGATCCTTCTCGCCCTTTCCGTCCCTTATGATTAATAGTTTTCCATCAATATCTAAATCTTTTACACGAAGGCGTAAACATTCCGTTAACCTCAAACCCGATCCGTATAATAAGCTTCCCATTAATTGTTTTTCACCGGTTAAATTGGTCAAAATTCTTTTGACCTCATCTCTGGAAAACACAACCGGGATTTTTCTGCTTCGTTTTGCCCTGATCACATCACCAAAATCTCCCAGTTCTTTGTGTAGAACATTTTTATACAGAAATAAAATAGCACTCAATGCCTGGTTCTGTGTGGAAGCAGAAACATGCTTTGCTGTAGCCAGGTGAGATAAAAACAGATTAACTTCCTTTTCTCCCATTTCCATTGGATGCCTTTTATTATGAAACAACACGAATTGTTTAATCCAATTACGATAAGTCTTCTCAGTTTTATGGCTGTAATGGCGGGTTTGAATAGCCGATTGAACCTGATCTAATAATTTAGGTTTAGAGGTTATATAATATTTAGAATCGGGACGCATAAAAAGGTTTAGCTGCTAATTTCCCCAGGGGGGTAGTCAGTGAAGAGGTGAGCATAATATTGGTGATAGTGAAACAAATACATATAAACAAAATTCAGGGTTTAAAATAGGAGGAATTTTTTACGCAATGCAAGAAAAATTGTTTTAGCACTTAGCGATGTGTTGTAAAATTAATCCCTAAGCAGTATAATATTGTATTGAGACGCTTCGTTCCTCAGAGTGACAGAGTTTTGATGGGGTTGATTGGTGATAAGTGAATGCCGGAGTAGGGGTATTGGGAACTGAATTGTCGAACAGGTAATTACGAATGTCAAATTAAGAAAAATGAAGTCAAACGACCCATCTACACCAAGGCTATTTATCCATCGTAACTTTAGTGTAGTTGGACGATGGGCAAGCAAATGACCCATCTACGCCACAGCTACGATGGGCAAGCAAATGACTAATGACAAATGACCAATCTATTCCTTTTCAGCTTGTTTTAAGTTTCAGGAAGTTCCGAATTTTAGCGGTGAATTTTTCAAAGCGGATACCACATTGAGCGAGCCAATCCCTCCCCAAAATACTGAAGCACCCCTCACCATGGACGACCTGTGGGGACAGTGTTTGCTGTACATTAAAGAACGCATTCCGGACCATGCCTTCCAAACCTGGTTCGATGGAATCATCGCTGCCGGTATGTCTAATGAAAGTATCACTTTGCAGGTACCCAATCAATTCCACTATGAATGGTTGGAGTCCAAATACCGCCATCTGATAGACAATGCTCTGAAGGAGTTTGCCGCTCATCCACTGGTGGTGAATTATTCCGTTGTCATCAGCGATAAAAAGATGGATGAAATTCCCAAACTGATTGAGAAAGAGAAACCAATCCCACCGGGATACCAGCGCAAATCACAGTTGAATTCCCGCTATATTTTTGAGAATTTCATTGAAGGAAAGAGCAATCAATTTGCAAAGGCTGCCGCCCTTTCTGTGGCAGACACGCCAGGGCAGACACCGTATAATCCCCTCCTCATTTATAGTAATCCGGGGCTGGGTAAAACCCACCTGCTGCAGGCAATCGGCAATAAAATTCTCAAACAGAACCGCAACATGCATATTGTGTATCTCACCAGCGAAAAATTCATGCTGGACTTTATCAGTTCCATCCAGAAGAACCGCTCCACAGAGTTTGCCAATAATTACCGCAATGTGGATATGCTCCTCATTGATGATGTGCAGTTTTTCCAGGGAAAGAAAGAAACACAGGAACAGTTTTTTCATCTCTTTAATGATTTATTTCAAAAAGGCAGACAGGTTGTACTTACTACAGACCGCCATCCAAACGACTTGAAAGGACTGAAAGAGCGGTTGGTGTCCCGTTTTCAGTCCGGATTGATTGTGGATATTCAGCCTCCTGATCTGGAAACACGCATTGCCATCCTCATGAAAAAAGCGGAGGACGACAGCTTGGAAATCCCCTATGATGTAACAGAGTTTATTGCTTCAGCTATTAAGGGAGATATCCGCGCTATGGAAGGTGCACTTGTTAAACTGCTGGCCTTATCCTCTTTGAGAAGGGAGGATATTACCATGTCTTTGGCGCAGCAGGTCCTCACCAATATAATAGGCGATCACAGCGTTGAGGACATTACCATTGATAAAATATTAAGATATGTCTGCCGGAATATGAAGATCAGTGAAAAGCAGGTGCTGGGGAAAAGCCGTACCATGAAAGTAGCTCTTGCTCGTCAACTTGCCATGTATCTCTCAAAGGAATTAACTGACGCTTCTCTGGCGAATATTGGTGCTCATATTGGTGGACGAGATCATTCCACTGTAATTCATGCCTGTAAAAATATTGATAAAAAAGTCCTTGCCGAATCAGATTTTCAACGTAAATTGGAAGTCATGAAAAACGAAATCTCCGGGCAGTGATGCTCCGGTGTAGATAAAGGAGATATCCATGGAAAACATATTAATCATAGATGATGATGTACAATTAACAGAATTACTAATTGAATTCTTAGGCTCTTATAAATATACGGTAGAAGCGAAGCACACCCCGGAAGAAGGATTAGAATTCCTGAAGAACAACAAGGATGTAAATGTCATCATTCTAGATATCATGCTGCCGGGAATGGATGGATTTCAGGTACTGCGGAAAATTAGGGAAAATCTCTCCATTCCGGTTATCATGCTCACCGCCAGAGGAGAGGTGACAGACAGAATTGTAGGGCTGGAATTAGGGGCTGACGACTATCTACCCAAACCTTTTGAACCAAGAGAACTGCTGGCTCGGATTCAATCCATTCTTCGCCGTACTCATTCACCGGCAGGCATAGTTGAATATGTAGAGTTTAAAGATCTTTCCATTGATAAAATCAAGCAGGAGGTAAAACTTGATGGTGAGGTAATTTCTCTTTCAACAACGGAATATGAAGCCCTCCTGTTATTTATTGAAAATGCAGGCGAATCACTTGACAGAGAATTTCTTGTGGAAAATCTAAGGGGAATTTCCTGGCAGAGTTATGACAGATCAGTGGATGTTTTAGTCAGCCGCCTGAGAGGTAAACTTGGGGAAACTCCAACCAATACCCGATTTATTAAAACTATACACGGTGTAGGATATAAATTTATCGGAGAACCGAAGAATTAAACCAGACCTGCGGTTTCGTAAAAGCCTTTTCACGCGATTAGGCTTTTTATTAATAGTATTTACTATTTCCTTAACGGCTGTCCTTTACTATCAATTTACTTTTTCATTCACCACTCAAGACAGCATTCTGGATGCCCACGAGAACTACTATTATTCCCAAATGGTGTTAGGCTGGGGATCTCCTCCTGATACAAATAAAGTTCAAACAGAGATAAGCAATCTGCAAATGTGGTGCGGTATTTATACCCGTGGCGAAACAGAAACGGGTATCGCCTTTCCGGACTCACTCTACTGGTCAAACCTTCCCTTCCATATCCACCCAAGAGAATTTTACAGTTGGACGACCAGTGGGGATTTTGAAGAACTCTATGAAATGGATATTCCCCTGGCTGTGTATTTTGGTGAGATTAATACCATGCCCGTTACCGTAGTGGATAATGGAGATTTCTTGTTTTATGTGGTTATTGATTATGTTCCGCCCAGTGAATGGTATAACATGGTATTTGCAGTCATTCTGGCTTTCCTCTTTTTTGTTGCCTTATACTTGTTTATCCGGCGCTATTTAAAGCCGGTGGAACTCATGAAAAAAAGGATTGACGCTCTGGAAGCGGGTGATTTGAAATCCAGCATTGACGTTATAGGTGAAGATGAGTTGGCGGATCTGTCCCAATCCATGAATAAGCTGATTCTGGAAATCAATAAACTGCTGGAAAATAAGCACCAGTTGCTGTTGGAAGTAAGCCATGAACTGCGTTCTCCCCTTGCCAGAATGCAGCTCCTGCTTGCCATGCTGCCGGAGCATAAAAATATAACGAAGCTGAAAGAGGAGATAGGCTTCCTGGAAGGAATGATAGGGAATCTGTTGCTTTCAGACAGACTTTCTATGCCCTATTCAAAGCTCAATATGGAAGTATTTACTACTGAAGAAATTCTGTCTAAAGTACTTGACATGTTTCCCACAACCCGGGAGAAGATTCTGGTGAAAAATAACATTCCGGATGAAAAAATCAAGATTGACGAGACAAAGTTCAGCTTAGCTCTTCGAAATTTGTTGGATAATGCTTTTAAATACAACAAGAAGGACCATGATGTGGAGATAACGGTATCCCGCCATGAAGATATTGAATTTCAGGTAAAGGATTTTGGAATTGGTATATCTCCTGAAAATATTAAGAAAATTATCCAACCCTTTTATCAGGCAGACCAAACCGATTCAACAAAAGGGTTTGGGTTGGGGCTTACTATCTGTAAAAAAATCATTGAATCTCATAGAGGGCATCTCACCATTTCAAGTGTTCCCGGAGAAGGCTCAGCCTTTACTTTGCACCTCCCCATAATTACATGACAAGTAATAGACCTTATCCCCAGTTTATAGAATTAAGGAAGCCCTTAG
>CAZKEL010000093.1:0-4744 GCA_964551815.1 uncultured bacterium | reverse complement strand
CCAGAAAAAAACTTAAACTTGACGCAAAATTTGTTATCCTGTATTTTGGACTTATCCGCCAATACAAGGGATTTGATATCCTCTTAAAAGCAATATCCCATTTGAAAAAATTGCGAAATGATTTTCAGGTAGTGGCTGCCGGGGAGTGTTATGAGGATTCCCAAAAATATGAACAGATTATTAAAGATGAAAATATAGAAGAACTCATTACATGGGAGAACAGATTTATTCCCGATGAAGAAGTGAAATTATATTTTTCTGCTGCTGATATTGCAGCTTTGCCCTATCGCAGTGCTTCTCAAAGCGGTATTACCCAGATAGCTTTTTATTATGATCTGCCTGTTATAGTGACCAAGGTGGGAGGGCTGCCTGAAATTGTCCCCGATGGGAAAGTGGGCAGAGTGATTTTGCCGGAGAAACCTGAATTATTAGGTGATACCTTAAACCAATGTTTAGATGAGAAGGTACTACAGAAAATGAGTTCAAACATAATTGAACATAAAAAGCAATTCACCTGGGATCATTTTGTTCAGGGCATTGAAAAACTTTACTCGAATCTGGTATGAAATTAGTTGAGGTTGTTATTTTGAATTGGAAGGGATTAGAAATTATCCAACCCTGTCTCAATTCAGTTTTAGCAAATTCATATAGGCATTTCACCGTTACTGTTATAGATAATCATTCAGGGGATGGCTCGTTAGAAATAATAAAAAATGAATATCCTCAGGTAAAAATAGTAGAGTTAGATGATAATTATCTGTTTGCAGGTGGGTATAATCGTTATTTTCAAAAAATGGACAACTCTTCACGCTTTATCATGTTGTTAAATAATGATACAGTTGTAGATAATTACCTTATTGAAGAATTTGTATCAGCAGCCCATCAGCATGGGGAAAATAATATCTATGGAGGTAAGATATTTTATCATAATCAAGGAGACAAAATTTGGTATGCCGGCGGTAAAATCAACCTAAAGCAGGCGACCATCAAGCATGTAGGAATTCGTGAGAGAGACTGTCCTCAATATTCAAATCCTGAAAAAACAGATTATGTCACCGGTTGCTGTCTGTTCACTTCACTGAAAACTATTCAAAAGTTAAAAGGATTTGATGAAAGTTTTAAAATGTATGTGGAAGATGTAGATTTTTGTATGCGGGCAAATAAGATGGGGCTGGAATGTTATTTCTGGCCTAAAGCTCGTTTACAACACAGAATATCCTCCTCAATGGGAGGACAATATTCATTAAAAAAGGTTGGAAAAAAATTAAAGGGATTAGGGTTACTAATAAATAAACATGGTGTTAGAAACTGAAAAAGTCATGAAAAATTATGATAATAATTACTGGGCGCAGCGTGCTGGACAATATAACAAAACGAGCTGGGTAAAGGACGCAGACTTTATCTCTGCCTTTATAAATTTACTTCCCCATAGAAAATTTACCAAAGTGTTGGAGGCTGGCATTGGTACTGGTGTGGTGGCAGATAAAATGGTAGAAATTTTTGGTACAATTTATGGCATTGATATCAGTGAAGATATGATCAATAAAATTAATCATCCTCAGATTAGAGCTGAGGTGGGGGATTTGAATTCCCTACATTTTCAGGAAGGGGAATTTGATTTGATTTATATGAGGAATGTCATCCATTACCTCCAAAACCCGGGCGGTGTCTTTCAACAAATATTTCGATGTTTAATGAATGCAGGGTATTTTTTATTTTCTCAGGTGATACCTCCTGAAGACAGTATTTCTGAAGAGTATGACTATATAATAGGCAGAGGTATTCATTATCCCACAGAGCAGGAAATTCTTGAATTATTCTCAAATTTTAACAAGGTGCAGTATAGTCATTTTATTTTACATCAGCAAAGTATTATGAACTGGCTAAACAATACTTGTAAAGAAGAAGAACAGAAGCAAATTATTCTACAGAGGCATAGAGAAACTTCACCTGAGTATAAAAAAATGGCAAATTACAGAGAAACAAAAGGTGATATTTATGTGGATATAAAACACCTTATGGTTTTGGGTAAAAAATGAACCGTTACAGGGAAATAAGTCAATATAGAAAGTCATTTGATGTAGTGACCAATTATGTTCATTATCCCATTGCTACATTCTTATGTACCCTGTTAAGTTATACTTCCGTTACTCCAAATCAGATAACTGCCCTCGCTGTAATAGTTGAACTTAGTGCCGCTATGCTCATAGTTCAGGGTGAAAAATGGAATCTCATTTTGGCGACTCTTCTATTACAATTAGGATGGATATTTGATTTAATGGATGGGATGTTAGCACGGTATAAAAAGACGGGGTATTTTTCAGAGCAAAGTCCTTCTCTTAGAGGATATTATTGGGATGCAGTTTCTGACCATACTTTAAAATTTATAATTTTGGGTGCACTTACCTTCCACTATGCTCAATATTCCCATTCCGGTTGGGTATTGGGAGTTTTAGCAATAGTAGTTCACGGAATAACCCAGACTGAACATACCCTGCAAAAGTTGATTATTAATTCAGGTGAAAGTAAAGAATCTGTAGTAATACCTAATACCGGAATTTTTACTCAATCCGCTTTAATATTAAATAATATCTATTTATTTTATTTACTCTTTTTACCATTGAACCGAATTGATTTATTTTTCATATTTTTTGCCGGAGGAGAAGCGATACTTTTTATGAAAAGAATACTTCAATTTCATATAAGACATCCCTAATTAACTCTTGTGAAAATTTTACTTTTAACTCCCTACCTCCCCTCTGAGAATAGCTTCCATGCCGGAGCTCAACTCATCTTTCGAAATATTAGACAGCTTTCAAAAAGTCATCAATTTTATATAATTTCTTTTGTTACTACAGAAGATTTCCAAAACATTGATGAACTGAGAAAATTAGGTGTGAGAGTGTATCCCGTTTTATACGAAAGAAACAGAACTGAAAGATTGGGAATACTAAAAAGTCTGTTTCAAAATATTTTACCCATTATTTATTCCCTTTTGGGAAGAGGAATATTTTTTCACTCTAAATACAATCGCACTTCAATGTGGAAACTAATAAAAGAGTTACTCCCTGAAATAAATCCCCAACTCATTCAGATTGAATATAATGTGATGCATCATTATGCGGCTCTATTTCCTGATCTTCCAAAAATTCTTATTCAACATGATATTTCTACGAAATTATATGAGCGGAGTCTAATTGAAAATTCATCTAATAAGAATAGGAAGAATTTTCATTTAGCTAAACATCAGGAAGGTGAATGGATGAAAAAATGTAATTCTGTAGTGGTATTAACTGAGGAAGATAAACACTATTGTGAACATAAATGGGACGATCTACCGCCTATTTCAGTTATTCCTCCTCAGATTCCAGTCATTCAATTACCACGGAATGAGGATAATTTTAAAATTTGCTTTATAGGTTCTTTTAATCGTGACCCAAACAACCAGGCGGTTGATTTACTCTTAGATGATGTGTTCCTAAAGCTGCAGAAAAAGATTCCGGAAGTATTTTTGGTAATTGCAGGTAAATTTCTTTCTCCATCCAGAATTGAAAAGGTGAATAAATTGCACAATGTGAAATACCAGGGGTATGTTGAGGATATTGATGAATTCCTCTGTACTTCATCTTTAATGATAGCTCCTATATTAATTGGAGCAGGATTGAAAATGAAAATTACGCATGCACTTGCCTGTGGTACACCTGTTTTAACTACTCCTGTGGGTGCAGAAGGAATACCTCTTAATTCTGAGGAAGGATTATATATTGAAAATTATGATGATGGCTTTACAGCTAAAGCGGCAGAGATTTTGTCCAACCAGGTTGATTTAAAATTATCGGGATTAAAGGGACAAAAACGAGTAAATGAAATTTTTTCTCCCGGCGCAATTGGGGAAAAGTTTGAATATCTTTATAACAGTCTGGTGAAAAATGAGCCTTCCTCGTAAAATAGCCAAAGAATCCGCCATCACCTTTTCAGGGATGCTCTATGGCAATCTAAATCGGTACCTTTATACAGCCCTGTTAGCCCGCTGGGTGGGGGTGGAATATTTGGGAATTTACTCACTGGCAAACTCTCTCATGCTCATTGGGGAAGTATTAAGTAAAATGGGATTGGAAACGGGAATTCTTCGTTTTGTAGCCAGGTTAGATCCCAAAGTTGATGAAATTAAAATAACCACATTAATTCAATCAGCATTTAAGATGACTACCCTATTTTCTCTGGGAGTTATGGTTATTTTATTATTGAGTTCGAATTTTATTTCTTCGGTGTTTTTTAATACTCCCCCTCTTTTTAGTCAGGTGCTGTTGGTTTTTGCTGTGGCAGTTCCCTTTAATTCTCTTACGCTTCTGGGAGCTTATGCTTCTCAAGGATATAAATTATTAAAATATAAAACTGCAGTCACCCAGTTTTTAAACCCTACCATTCTACTTTTATCTATGATTATCTCCTATTGGTGGTTTTCAAAAGAAACTGCAATAATGGCTCCAATGTTATTGACGGGGGTCATAGGGTTTATATTCATGAATCAAATATTAAAAAAACTGTCCCGGTTTACAGTGAAAGGGGTAATAACCTCCAAATTTGATAAAAGACTGTTTTCCTTTTCTCTTCCCCTCATGTTTGTTGCCATATTACAAACATTCATGCATTGGATGGACATCCTCATGTTAGGCTATTTCACTAATCCGGAAACAGTAGGGTTGTATCATCCTGCTGTTCGAACAGCCGGTTTACTTCAGGC
>CAZKEL010000092.1:0-4769 GCA_964551815.1 uncultured bacterium | reverse complement strand
CTGAAGTCCTCGCTTTCACTGGTAAACCACTCTTCCCTCTCCTTATCCTCCCAATAAAACACCTGAGTTCCAACGGGATGATCACCAGTTGGGTGAGGCAGATCATTAAAAGGAATAAGGATGGGAATGATTACTGAACAGGAGGACAAAAAGAAGCCTCCAATAAGTAAAAATACTCTCATGCTAACTACACATTAATTAAATATTGCGGAATACAGCAGGTGAGGGGATGCTATTTACGGATAATTTAAAGCCGGGATTTTGCAGGTTGGTGGGTTAATAAATCAAAGATTTCGATTTAAAGCAGTATCACATCTTCTGCACATTCACCTTTGTCGTTATTGACGAGGGTAAACTCTACAGCTTGACCATCTTTGAGTGTTTTAAATCCTTCTTGTTTGATATTTGAGAAATGTACAAAGACATCAGGTCCGTTTTCTCTTTCGATAAATCCAAAACCTTTGCGTTCATTGAACCATTTCACATTTCCTTTAATACGATCAGACATACATATTCCTGTTTTTATTGTTGAGGGTAGGTAATCATAACCTTTACCCCTGATTCTCGGGGTGAATATACAGCGAATTGCAATTACCAATAATAATGTTTATTTTGCACATTTTATATTTAATTGGTCAATTGTCAATCGTCATTCGTCATTGGCTTGCCCTTCGTAGCCTTGGCGTAGATGGGTCAATGGTTAAGAAATGTACATCGTAATGAAATGAAGATGTAAGTATAGATCGAAAGGTTAGATTATATAAATACAGAAAATCATTATCGGATAATAACAGATTGCAATTAATTTTCGTGCCTTTAATATTAACAGATCAATGGGAAAGGAAAAATAATGAACCAACAACCTGCAGAAATTACCCTGAAAGCCTGCATTTTAGGAATTCTCCTCTCTATGGTACTGGCAGGCGCTAATGCCTATTTAGGATTGTTTGCAGGGATGACCGTCTCTGCATCCATTCCTGCAGCAGTGATTTCTATGGGACTTCTCAGTTTCTTTCGTAATTCAAATATTTTGGAGAACAACATTGTACAAACGGCGGCCTCAGCAGGAGAATCTTTGGCAGCAGGGGTCATTTTTACCGTTCCCGCACTCTTACTCATTGGATATTGGCAGGATTTCAATTATCTGGAAATTGCTAAAATAGCCGCCATAGGTGGAGTAATCGGAGTTTTATTTACCGTCCCTCTGCGGAGAGCGCTAATTCTGGAGGCAAAGCTGCTCTTTCCCGAAGGTATTGCCACAGCAGAAGTTTTAAAAACAGGGGAAAAGGCTCGCAGTGAATCCGGTGCTGAAACAACAGAGGGAATAAAAATTCTCGGTTTGGCTGGCATAACCGGTGCCCTAATGAAACTGGCTCAACAGGGATTTTCACTCTGGGGATCAGCAATTGAATATATCCGCTCCTTTGGAAATTCTATTTTCGGAATCGGTTGCGATCTGTCCCCTGCCCTCTTGTCTGTGGGATATATTGTGGGCAGGAATATTGCCATACTGGTTTTTTCCGGCGGAGCTTTGTCTTGGCTGGTAGCCATCCCCATATATTCCTCCATTCATGGAATTGAAGGTGAAGTGCATGAATCCGCATGGAACATCTGGAATACGAAAATTCGTTATCTTGGGGTAGGGGCTATGGTAGTAGGGGGTATCTGGTCTTTATTAAAACTTGCTCAACCATTGTACAAAGGAATCCACTCAAGTATCAAAGCATATTCATCTTCAGGGGATAGGGAAACCCTCCCCAGAGAAGAACAGGATTTTCCCATTAAATTTGTTTTTATTGCTTTGATTGCTCTGTTGCTGCCTGTATTCCTGTTGTATTATCAGGTGATACCCTCATGGAAATTGGCTGCCCTGCTTTCTATTGTTATGCTGATTTTTGGATTTCTATTCTCAGCAGTTGCCTCCTACATGGCAGGTATTGTGGGTTCCTCTAACAACCCCATTTCCGGTGTAACCATTGCCACTATTTTATTTTCCTCCTTACTCCTCCTTGCCCTATTAGGGACAGGGTCCGGAGCGGGAGCAGCAGGAGCTATTCTCATTGGGGCCGTTGTCTGTTGTGCTGCTGCTATCGGAGGAGACAATCTCCAGGACTTAAAAACGGGGCATATTGTGGGAGCTACTCCCTGGAAACAACAAGTCATGCAAATTATCGGTACCCTGTCAGCAGCTGCCGTATTGGGGTTAGTACTGGATATTTTGCATACGGCCTATACTATAGGTTCAGCAGACTTTCCTGCCCCGCAAGCCACTTTAATGAAATCCGTTGCAGAGGGAGTCTTCAGCGGAGGTCTCCCCTGGGAAATGGTGAAAGCAGGGGCAGTTATCGGTATCATTATCATCATTCTTGATGTGATACAGGAAAAAAGAGGAGCAAATTTTAGACTTCCGGTGCTTGCAGTCGCTGTAGGGATATACCTCCCAATCGAACTTTCTACTCCCATATTTCTTGGAGGTATGATTTCCCATTTCACTAATCGTAATTCTGAAAATGAAAAGAATGGTGGACTTCTTTTCGCCTCAGGACTTATTACAGGGGAAGCGCTCATGGGCATTATGGTTGCAGTTCCCATTTTTATAACTGGAAATGCAAATTGGTGGCCTAATTTTGCCGGTCCTCATTGGCTGGGTGTCGTCCCCTTTATTTTAGTAATCTATTGGTTTTATACTATCTCGAAAAAATGAAATTAACTCGTAAAATAATACAATCTCTTCCAAAAGCAGAACTCCATTGTCATTTAGATGGTTCACTGCGTGTTTCCACCATTTTAGAATTAGCAGAAAAACAAAAGGTAAAGCTGCCTGCCAATAATGTTGAGGACTTAACCGGCTTTCTCGCCCTTAACGGGAGAGTAAAAAATCTGGAAGAATATCTGGAACGCTTTGCTCTTACCCTTTCCGTGCTTCAGACTCCTGAGTCCCTTACCCGCACCGCTTATGAACTAGCTGAAGATTGTTGGAATGACGGAGTCCGCTATGTTGAGGTACGGTACTCTCCCATATTACATACGAAGGAAGGAATGACTTCTTCAGAATCTGTTGATGCTGTGAAAATAGGATTAGAGCAGGCAGAATCTGAGTTTGGTATTAAAACCGGCATTATTATCTGTGGAATCAGGAATATTTCTCCTGAAGTTTCTCTCACTTTAGCTGATTTAGCTGTACAGTATAAAAACCGGGGAGTGGTTGGATACGATCTTGCTGGTGCTGAAGAAAACTTTCCTGCAAAACATCATCAGGAGGCATTCGCCCTCATTCTAAAGAAAAACATTAATGCCACGCTCCATGCCGGAGAAGCCTACGGACCTGAGTCCATACATCAGGCCATCCATGCCTGTGGTGCCCACCGAATCGGTCATGGAACCAGACTCAAAGAAAACACCGATTTAATGGCTTTTGTAAATGACCACCGTATTGCCCTTGAAATGTGTCTCACCAGTAATATTCAGACGAGGTCAATTGCATTATTAGAGGAGCATCCTTTTAAATTTTATTTTGACCAACATCTGCGAGTAACCTTGAATACGGACAACCGTCTCATATCAAATACCACCCTTACAGATGAATATCTACTGGCAATAGAAACGTTTAATCTCACCCCTCAATGCATCCGTACCATTGTCATAAATGGATTCAAATCTGCCTTTCTGCCACATAATGAACGCAGAGAGTTAATCAAGTCAGTTGTGGATGAATTAGAAAGTGAGTTTGCCTTTGAAAAACGGGTAATCGTCTGACTACTGCCGAATAACGGCAACCTTTGATACCCTGTTTTTTTCTTCAGGATGCTGTGCTGCTACGATATAGACGGCACTACCCACCAAGCTTCCCTGCATATTCCGTCCATCCCAATAGGCCTGTGATTGATTGGAAGGCAGTTGTATTTCTTCCATGAGCTTTCCCGTAATGCTGGTGATTTTGATCGTGGAACCGGCAGCAATGTTCTTGATCAATAATTTATCTTCACCTGGAATAATAAAGGGATTGGGTGACAGATACATAGATTCTCTCCTTCCGGGATTCTCAGCAAAAGGAACCTGGAGAATGGAAATACCCTTATCTGTTGCAAAATAAGCGAGGCCTGCATCCTCATCGAAAGCAATATCATAGACGATATCCGAAAGCAGTCCGCTATTTTCGGGGTGCAGACCTTCTTCTGAGGGCCAGGGTACCATAGATTCTTGAATCACCCAGACACCATGTTGGCTCAATACCCATTTATTATTTGCACTATCTACTTTTATACGGTTTCCCTTTACAAAACTCAGATGTGACAAAAAGTCAATAGCTTCCCCGTCGTTTGCTTTTAAAATGGGATCAATCATAACCCCGGAAGAAGTAACCTGCCAGGTATATCCCCGCATTCCTTTTTCGGAGAGTATCCACAGGAAATCCATCTTATCAAAAACCAAAGACCAAATGGAGGCATGGGCATCATTACCCGGGAGTGCTTCAGGGTTTAACAGAGGCAGCCAAAGGGAGTCAGTACCGTTATCAAAATTGAGGTCATTAAACGCAAAAATTTTTATGCCTCCGGCAGAATATATTTTTTCTTCCAATGCTTCGTAAGCAAAGCCAATCCAGCTGCGGTTTCGTTTATCAAAAGCAATGGTTTGAGGGCGGTAGGAAGTTTCATCCGGGATGTGAACATGTGACCAGTCCACCCCATTTTTATGTTGAACAGCCAGCAGATTACCATTTTTTTCACAGAAGGCATTCGTGAGCCAGATATTACCCTGATGGTCTTCTT
>CAZKEL010000091.1:0-4811 GCA_964551815.1 uncultured bacterium | reverse complement strand
ACTTATAGTAAATTTAGTAGTTAATGAACTACCTATTTTATACATACGATGACAGCGAGAAGTGGGTTTTTATTCTGCTCCTATCCGGGAGAAATAATCCTTGGCTGCTGCCATAACCCTGGGGGCCAATATCAATGTTGATATCATGGTGGGAATCCCCATCATGGCAAACATCCCATCCACATAATTCACTACGATATCAATGGATATCACCGAAGCAGGAATTAAACTTAGAGTGTACACAAGTCTGTAGGTTTTTTTCCAACTATTTCCAAAAAGAAATGCCGTACATTTAGAACCATAATAGGAGTAACCAATGATGGTAGTCAAACTAAATATGGTAACAATGACCAGTAACAACGGCTGACCAAACCCTGGTAGGCCTGCTCCAAAAGCCGCTGAAGTCATGGAAATTCCATTCAACTCAGGATTCACCCATACCCCCGTTGATAATATGGCAAACCCGGTTATAGAACAGACAATAATGGTATCAATGAGGGGGCCTATCATTGCCACCAGTCCTTCCCGAACCGGTTCTTTGGTAATAGCAGCACCATGGGCCATGGCTTCCGTTCCAATTCCCGCTTCGTTGGAGAATGCTGCCCGCCGGATACCCGTTACAATGACAACACCAATAGAGCCTCCCAACACAGCCTCCCCGGTGAATGCGTCTCTGATGATGAGCATCAAAATTTCATCCAATTGAGCTGCATTTCCAACCAGGATAGTAATGCCGCAGAGTAAATACAAAACTACCATAGCAGGGACTAATTTTGAAGCCACCTGTCCAATGCGCCTGATTCCTCCAAAAATAACTGCGGATATAACCACTGACATTATAACCCCCATTAATAATTTCCCCAGTAACGGATTTTCTGCAAATAATCCATAAGGAGTATATATCTGCTCCTGGATGATTTGTGTTAATTGATTCGCCTGAAACAGAGAAAAGCACCCAAACAACCCTGCTACTGCGAAAACATAAGCCAAAAAGTGAAATTGGCGGGGCAGTCCTTCAGTGATGACATACATGGGCCCACCCTGTACTTCATCATTCTCATCTTTCCCACGGTACATAATAGCTAAGGTGCAGGTGAAAAATTTGGTTGCCATTCCCACAATAGCACTGATCCACATCCAGAACAAAGCACCGGGACCACCCGTATGAATAGCTACAGCCACACCGCTGATATTTCCCATACCCACTGTGCTGGCAAGAGCACTGGACAAAGCCTGAAAATGGTTTACCTGTCCCGGGTCATTGGGGTCATCATACTTTCCCATCAAAATATTGAATCCGTGACGGATATAGCGGAAGGGAATGAATCGGCAGTAGAGGGTAAAAAAGATACCGCCCCCCAAGAGCAATACCAATAGTGGGGTTCCCCACATAAACTCAGCAAACGATGCAGATAATGCACCAATTTTCTCTAACATAATTCCCTTTTTATGATTTCAGATTAAAACAGGTTTAGAATGGAATCTATAAAATCTGAAATTGATTTCCAGATTCTGTCTATTAGTGAGGGCTTTGATGGTGGTGGTTTTTTTGGAGTTTTCTTGGAGATTTTCTTTTCCTGTGGGGTTTGCCTGGCTTGTTCTTGCTGGAGAGATTGCTTTCTTTGTTCCAATTGGGATTTTGTAGTAGAGTCCAACTCCCCGGAAACATACTCAGAATAATTATAGGATTCCGTTCGGTCAAATTCTCTCTTTTTTATACTCCATTTATCCTGAGTTTCACAAGAGAACAAAAAAAGAAAAGTGAGTACAATTCCCGTAGAATTTATAATGATCTTCAGTGAATATATCTTTTTAACCATGAATTAAATTTACACTTTGAAGCAAATTTTATTTGCTATTTGATTAAATGAATTTTTAATTGTAGATTTATTTATGCCATCGGTAACAAAAAAGCACACCCAGCTTTGCCGCTTTATCATACTCATTTTGATGTTTATTAGTGCATGTAAAATGAATTTTCCTGATAATAATTCTCAAACACAAAATCTAAAATTTCAAAATAATCATGAATTTATAAGTATCAGTCCACTAATTACAAGTAGTGGTTTTTCTATAAATGTTCCCAGAGATTGGGTAGCATTACCATCAGAAAAAGAAACACTATTAAAAAATGCCATTGAAATGGCTCAAGACAGTCCTGCTTTTAATTTTATTAAAGCATATCAATCTATAAATTTATCAACACTTATTATAAATAAAGTACAGTCATTAAAAGAAAATTTTTTATTTTTACCTAAGGAATATTATTCCTTACTACAATCTCAATTTGAATCAAAGGAAATTCATCAGGCGGAATTTTCAGTTAATTCATTGCCAGTAAAACAATTTATTATTCAGACAAATTCTCATGTAATAATTTTGTTATATGTTGGAGGAAAATCGAATTATCAATTAAAATTTATTATACCCAATGAGGTATATGAATCCGAGATTGATAAAATAGAGTCATCAATAGGAACCATAACTAACATAGGAGAAAAACGATGAAAAAAACAATAACGATGATCATGATAGTTGCATCCCTCTTTTTGATCGGATGTTCCACACATATACATACTGTGGGAACCGGGCCTCAAACAGGACAGGTAGAATCAGCAAGACAATGGTATATTCTTTATGGATTAATTCCCATAAATTCAGTGGATACAGGAGCTTTAGCTGGTGGGTCTGCAAATTATGAAATAAAAACATCGCGTGAAGCAGTTGATATTCTAATTGGCATTCCTGCAGGTTATATTACCGTTAGTTCACGTACGGTGACAGTGACAAAGTAACATGAACAACAGGTTATCAATTTTATTCATTGTTTTATTCTCTCCATCCTTAGTTTTTAATCAAGGGTTTGGATATAAAATGATAACCATAAATACTGAACCCAGTGGTGCGGATATTTTTCTTAATGGAAATCCCATAGGAAAAAGTCCCGCCACTGTACGGGTTCAAGATGGACTCCTCGCACCACAATATATGGTAAGAATTGAAAAGGATGGATATAAATCGATGCTAATGCATTTAGATCAGAAATGGAAAACTGGAGTAGCAATCACGGGGGTCTGCTGTGGATTAATGTTTCTTCCTGGGTTGGGCATTTTATTATATGCTAAAGAACATCAACCAGTCTATTATTTTAATTTACAAAAAGGATCAACAAGCCAAAAACAAGTAAAGTTCGACCCAAATACCGGGTTACCGGTTAAGTGATTAAACAATATATTTTTTCTATACTTTTAATAAATACTACTTTCCCTCAAGATGTAAATATAGATTCTCTAAAAAATATAAACGAATTTGGAATTGCTGAAAACATGTCCCTTTCAATATTAAACCATTGGCAAAAAATATCTTATAAGCATGACTTCCTTAATTGCCAATTTTATCCATCCTGCTCCAACTATTTTGCTTTAGCAATTGCTAAAAATGGATTAACAATAGGTAGTATTCATGGGGTTGACAGAATTATTAGATGTAACCCCGGGGCTGTAGGTCACCATTTTAAACAAAAACCTCCATTATTTTATTCTGATGGACGCTTAGTAGATATGATAAATTTTAAAAAAGATGATAACATTACGAATTTAGAAATATTCCCTGTTTTTCTTTCAACCATTCCGGGACTTGGAAGAGCTTATTACGGTCGTGAATTTGATGGGATAGTTAGTTTTATTTACACAGTTGGGTCGCTTCTCTTTTCATACCATTCATTTAATTCGGGGAATGACCTTCTTGGATGGATGACAGGAGCAGTTTCACTTTTGTTTTGGTCAACAGATATATATTCGACCGTTAAACTTGCAAATGAACGACCAGAAAATTAATTGTATTCCTTAAAAAAATTTTCACTTGCCATGGATTTGTTAACTTCCATCACATCAAACAGAAAAGAGGGTTCAGGCATATCATTAACAATATTGACAGTCCCCTTTAGCAAAATGGGTTTACCTTCCTTGGTAACAGCAGATAAGTGAATGGGGATATCATCTACAAAGGCTACATTGCGCAGTATTTCCGGGAAAGAATTATTCAGGAGTCGTTCTTGTTCTTCCCGGTTTATCAGGCTGAAATAGTCTTTCCCGATTAACTCTTCAGGGGTATAACCTAATATGTCACAGAGAGGATTGGTAATATTGCGGAAGGTTCCGCGGCGCACCGTACACTGGGCTCTCTCTGCGTCTAAAACTTTTTTTCTGGTTTTTCCCCGATTTTATTTTTTAAGCGAAGATTCTCCTCCAACAGATAATCTATCTGTTTTTGCATGGTTTGTATAATGGATTTCAACTCGTCTTCTCCTAATTGATTGTCGTTTTCTTGTTGGGAAATCACAGGGTTCTGCAGGATAAACTCCACCACACCATTGTCGTTGAATTTCAATTTCTGATTGAATACCTGCGCCAGGCGCGTGAGGTTTTTTCTCCGGATGACTTTGGTTGCACCGGTACGCCAACGGTAGATGGTATCCCGTGCTACCCCAAGTTCGCCTGCAATTTCAGCATCTGATCTCACCGACTCATTCAAAGTGGTGATGATGCTGTTTCCTATTAATAACCGCTTCATGAGGTGTAAAATTTAACATAAGGAAGACTATTCCGCATAATGTATTATAAAAAATAAATGTTGTTGTATATTGTTGTAATATAATATATTTTATCCGGTATTTGATTAATCAATATTGAATTTCAATTTGTTTTGGTATTATCAAATGGATAGTATTTAAATTGATTATCCCAATTTTACTTTAAAAGGAAGCATGTCATGAAAACAGGAATTTATTTTTATTGTATAGCGGCTGCATT
>CAZKEL010000090.1:0-4844 GCA_964551815.1 uncultured bacterium | reverse complement strand
TGGTAATATTAATCGCAATTCATCATAATTTCCGAACTCTTTCTGGTCATTTCCCTCCCACCAGTTTTATAGGAGGACTCACCCGATTTACATTTTCCTGGTTACCTGCAGAGTCTGAGTCTGCCATAGCCGGTAAGGCTGGATCAGGAGTAGTTACAGAGGGTGTAAATGGACGGGTTGGCGAGGAAGTGGATTGGGTAGATAAAGATTTCAAGTCAACTTGCGGGAGTTGGTCTTGATTAATGAGGAGATAGGATGCACCGATTACCATTACCATTGCTAAAGCAAATCCCATAGCCGGAGCCGGTTCAAATCCGAAAAAAGTGAATCGGGATATCCTCTCCCAAAGGGATGGTCCCCGGTTATCAATTTCCTGCATTCGATCCCGCAGATTTGTCATGAAATTGTCTGATGTGGTTAATTGAGAAAGTTGAGGCATTTGTTTAATCATGGAAGATATATCAATCAATTTACTTCCACAATTTTTACATTCCTCTTTATGCCGTACAAATTCAGACCTAACGGCTTGTTTTAGTTCTCCTTCAATGTATGCTGATATATTCAGCTCAAAATTGTAACAATTCATTCAGTATGGTCTCTCTCCCTTCTTTTTCAATAATTGTTGCAGTTTTACTCGACCGCGATTAATCCTGGACTTTACAGTCCCTAAGGGCACGGCCACTATTTTACTTATCTCATCATAAGAAAGTTCCTGAATATCTCTCAGGATTATAATTGTCTTAAAATCGTCGGGAAGTTCTGCTAAAGCCCATTGAACATTTTTCTCGAATTCCCTTGTGGTGTTCTCCTGGCTGGGGTCTCCTTCTGTGGTAGAAATAATAAATTCTCTGTCATCATAACTCAGTTCAGTGACAGAAAAGGTTTTTCTTCTCTTTTTCTTACGGAGTTCTGTTCTGGCTAAATTTGCTGCAATGGTGTATAACCAAGTTGAAAATTTAGCAATTTCCTGATAAGAATGTTTGTGGGTGTATAATTTAAGGAGGGTATCCTGCACCAGATCTTCTGCAAGATCTAAATCATTCACAAACCGGTAAATAAAGTTGTACAGACGATCTTTATAGCGGTACACTATTTGATTATATGCCCCTACATCTCCATCCTGAAACTTTTTAATTAAAATTTCATCTGATAATTCAAATTCAGTCATATTGTCCTTTACAAATTTGAACAAATAATGGCTGAAGGAAATCTTTGTCCCTTATGGAGGTAGATTTTGACAAAATATCAATTTTTTTCAATTTTCTGATGACTTTGTGGATTTCCTCAACTGTAAAATTCCGGTCATATTGATTTAAATTACAGGTAATTATCTTATTAATTCCTGTATAACCAATGGGTTGACTCCGCCCCATCTTTTTCCATAATAGTTGTTGAATTAAAGCCGTCAGACCGGCAATAATTTGTTGAATATACATCCCGTTTTCAAGGAGAGAATCTGATATTTCTATAGATTTTACAAGATTTTTATTACCAATACTATCCTGCAAATTCCACAGATGAAATATTTTCCTGGTTGCGTGAAACTTATATAGGTTTTCTGTTGTTATATCTTCCCCTTCTCCCAACATGAGAGCCGCTTTTTCAATTTCATTGACAACATGAGAGATACTGTCTCCACTGGTTTCAATAAAATAGTCCACAGCCTCATTTGAAATGGTGATATTTTTTCCGGATACCATATAATTGACCCACTTTTTCATTTCCTTTTGGAAAGGTGGACGAACATCTAATAGAAGCGAATTATCACCGATTTTCTTAAAAAAGGATTTCTGTAAATTATATTCTTTGGAAATGAGAATGAGTATTACGCCCGAATTGGGAGATTGTAGGTATTGTAGTAATTCTTTTTGCCCGGTATCTCGTTTTAGTTTATGAATCTCCCGCATAATAATTATGCGTTTGTCTTCAAAAAGTGAAATGGATGAAAGTTCCCCAAATAAATTTTCTTCAGAATCCTGATCCATTGAGAATTGAAGTTTATTCCCTTTTCCCTCTAAATAGGAAAGGGAAAGTTCTTCTATTACAAAATCTTCAAGAAAAGAATCTCCCCCAAATAGAGCATACACCGGGGAAAACTCTTTTGCCCGAATTCGGCGAATTATTTGACCAACCGTTATTTTACTACTCATAAATTATTTTGCTATAATTGAAATGCAAGGATGGAAATTCCCAGACAATAGAGTGAAAACAGATAAAATCTACCCTTAGAAATTACTGCAATTAACCAACGCATTACCAGTAATCCACTGAGTAATGCTGAAAAAAATCCTATACCCAGAGGATAATAGCCAATGGAGATTTCTGCCGGAGATAATTGTATGATCTGAAGAAAACCTGCACCCATTAATATGGGAATTGCCATCAAGAAAATAAACCGCGTGGCAGATTTGCGATTTATCCCCAGATATATGGCTGCTGCCAGAGTAATGCCTGACCTGGATATGCCCGGTAACAAGGCAAAAATCTGGGCAACCCCAATAATCATTGCCACAACTAGAGTGATTTTTCCCTCATTCTTACTTCTGAACAGATAAGTGCAAGCAATTATAAGGGCTGTTGTGAGAAAAGTCCAGGGTACCAATTGCATTGAGTAGCTATCCGTGATCATTTTATTTGCCATGATCCCCGCCAAAGCAGCAGGGAGGGTGGCAATAAAAAGCTGGATAAGTAACTTCCAGGCGGATTCTGCTCCTATTATCAGACCTGTGGTTAATTCAGCCAAATCTTTACGGTAGAAAATTACTACTGCACCCAGAGTACCCAAATGCAGCACTACTTCCACTAATACACCGGGAGGTTGAATCCCTAATAAATGCTGTGCTACCACAAGGTGGCCTGAACTGCTGATGGGTAAAAATTCTGTCACTCCCTGAACGATACCCAGAAGAATGGCTTCCAGAACACTCATGGAAGTATCCTCATTGCAGCAACCATACGGCCGGCATCGTCACCATCTCGACGGTAACTATGGCAGGATGAATCTTCGAAAGTGCATATAGAGGAAGTAATGATATTTTCTTCAACTATTCCCGCCCCAAGACATTGGGAAATTATCTGTTGATGGAGATGAGCAAAATATTTACCTTTGGGTTGAGTAATTATTGCTGAATCATCGAACTGCTCCGCCACTTTCTCCCCCACCTCAAAGCAGGATTCGCAAATAGCAGGCCCCAAAAATAACTGTATATCTTCAACCTGGGAACCCTTCTCAATGAAAGTCCTAATTGCATTGGGTACGATGCCCTTTACCGTCCCCCGCCAGCCTGAGTGAACCAAACCGACAACTTTCATCTTTGAATCACTCAGAAATACGGGAACACAATCTGCTACTTTCAATAGCAGTGTGATTCCGGGAGTATTTGTGAGCAGACCATCCATCCCTGCATATTCTCCCGGGGAATGGATAAATAATACTTTATTACCGTGAACTTGCTCCGGCATAGCACAATCTGAAGGTTTAATTCCCTCACGTGAAAATAAATCAATGATTGAGCTCTTGTTAGGATTGAGATAAAAGTCTGCCTGCATCCAAGGTGTGGTTCCCGGAATTATGGGGATTTTTTTTTCGATTTTCAAGTAATTAGGGAGGAGGAATAGGGTTATTGTGCTGCTATAAATTTTCCTGATTGGAATAATCCCTCAAAAGTGGTACCGTCTTCAAGAATGAAGGTACCCTGCCCATGAAAGAGGTTATTTTTAAATTCGCCTGTATATTCTGATCCATTGGGGAAGGTATAGGTTCCGTAGCCGTTAAACATGTCATTTTCAAAGTCCCCAATGTATTTTTCAGTATCTGACCTGTTCTGCATGATAAATGAACCATACCCATGCCTTCTTCCCATCTTGAATTTTCCCGTATATACTGAACCATTGGCATAGGTATAGACACCGTTTCCATGGATGAGGTTATCCTTAAACTCACCAGAATATATGTCACCATTTTCCATGGTAAGCGTACCAATTCCCATTTGCTGCCCCTCTTTGAATTCACCTGAATATTCTGTTCCGTCGGCATAAGTAAGCAGTCCCTTACCATGACTTATTCCATTGGCAAACTCACCATCGTAAATGGAACCATCTACCATATAATAGATACCCTCTCCGTGAAATTCATCATTTTTATACGTACCGTTGTAGCGGGCACCATTGGCAAAATTGAAGTTGCCTTCTCCATTCTTCTTGCCATCAAGAAAGTTCCCTTTATACCGGGAACCATCCTCATATAGATATTCACCTAAGCCATTCAGACAGTCTCCACTTAAGCATTCCTGTGCTGCTATGAATGAAAAGTGAAAAATGAATAGTGAAAAGTAAAAAATGAAAAATGAAAAATGAAAAGTGAAAAGTGATAAATGAGTACTCAGCAAGGTGCAAAGTCTAAAGGTGAAATGTGAATAATTTTCCAAATTCTTCATAGGGTAATTTAGGCATGAAATCCCGGAGATATCAGGCATTAGAAAGAATTGTTTACTTTGAAGTGATTTATAGAAAATTACACTCTGATTCAGACTGTGGTATTAAACGCAAAATAAAGTTGCATTTACTATTTGTAACCTAATTTCTAAACAGAAAATAGGTAAGAATTTATAGACTTCTTTGCATTAATTGAAATATGAATCCTATCCCAAAAGTCTATTCTGGTTTTTAATGCTAAAATTGCTGTTTCTAATGCTTCTGATTCTTTGTGTTTATCATTACCACAAATCTCATTCAGCAAATTATGGGCCATGGGACCGTGCTTATTGTCATCTACCTCAATATGTCTGTTAATTGATCTTGCAACAAAAAAACGGACACATATAGAAGTCATGCTGCTTGTTTGA
>CAZKEL010000089.1:0-4912 GCA_964551815.1 uncultured bacterium | reverse complement strand
TAGTAGCTGAAACAGAAGCTGAGGGAACCAAGACAGGCTGGAAACTGATTCGCATTCCCATGCTGGCTTTTTCAGAAGAGGGTAGTCCCCAATGGAACGATGTTCCCACTTTCAGAATGCGTTTTGAATCTGCAATTACAGACAGGCAGACCATTAAAATTGCTAAAATTGAATTGGTAGAAAATGACTGGCAGGAAATGGGGGTAGCACAAAAAGACACTTTGGGTGTGCTCGCAGATGACCCAGTTTTCTCTGTGGAAGTAATCAACACAGATGAAAGTACAGATTATAAAAGTTCTCTGGATAATCTTGATATTATATTAGAGCATGATGAATATAATGATGTAGATATGAAAGAGCAGGCGTTGGTGCTTTCTTTTTTAGCTAATCCTGATTTTACCCCTTCTGACCCGGCAAGCCCGGAAGGTGGTATTGAAGGAGGTCATGCTGCTTTGATAAAAAACACCTTCCCCTCTCTGGGAGATAAGGCAAATTCTTATTTTGCTTATGAAAAAATGGAAATGTTCATCCATGGAGGTGACCCTGCCGGAAACCCTGTTTGCCCCTTTTGTGAAACCGATACTTCAATGGTAGATTTTCTATTTCGAATGGGTAAGGATGACAGAAACTATTATGAAATCCGTCAACCCGTTTATGAAGGTTGGAATGATAAAAACCATATTGATATTTCCATAGACAAATTGACACAGTTGAAAATTCCTACAATTGAATCTCCTGCAGAAAAATTATTAGATGCTGGCTTTGACGGCTTTACCAGTATGGGGATGAATCTGGAAAATGGTTGTGTGGGTTCAGAAAACACTCCATTCGGTGGTGGATATGAATCCATGCGCTATGAAATTGTATTGGACTCTCTCAATGTTGCTCCTGATTCTTCTTTTTACCAATTATATTATGTACAGGATGAAGGAGACTCCCTGGTAATATGCGGACAAAACTGGTGGGATGAAAAGGGCTGTAAATCTTGTTCTTCAAATGATCCCAATGGGGATGATTTCAAAGACTGCGGCTCTGACAGAATCTGTCCCGGTGATACCGTCTATACCTTCCCTGACAGCGATGGATCAGAAGATAACGGAGAATGGGATGAAAATGAAGGCATTGAAAACAATGGCAGATTTGACCAATCAGATCTCAATGGCGATGGACTCATCTCTTCAGGAGAAGCAGAAATTGCCGTAGAAGATTTTGATGGTGACAATATCTACAGTCCCCACCCCGCTTATGATTATGAAAATGATCTTTACTTTTGGGATGAAGCCGGTGATATCGCCAATGCCTGCGGTAATTGTACCCATCTGCAGATTAAAGGAAATCCATCAATTAACAATGTGCAGACAGTAGTTATGGGAGTCATCAATAACCAATCGGAACGAATTTTTGGAAAGGTCCTGGTAAATGAACTGCGTATGACAGGAGTCAAGCAGCAGCGGGGGCGGTCTTATCGCGTAAAAGGGTCCCTTGAATTTGCTGATCTCATGTCAGTTTCAGGCGATTATAAAAGAAAGGATGCTGACTTTCATAAATTACAGCAGCGCTTGGGTACAGGTAGTTCTGACGAGTCCTATTCTGCTACTTTAAAAATACATCCCAATAAAATATTGCCTACCCGCTGGGGTATCAAAACGCCTGTTTCTCTCAGCTACTCAAGTTCTGTAGGAACCCCAAAATATCACCCCGGAAGTGATATATTAACAGATGCTAATGATCCTGATTTTGATATATCTGCCATCCAGACAATCACGGAAAAACGTACTATTTCTACATCCTTCAAAAAAACATCTCGAAGTACGAATTGGTTTATTAAACGGAGCATTGACAATATTGATCTTAATTTTTCTGCAAAACAGACAAAGAAATCAAATAACCAGATTTTAAATGAAATCGCGGAAGAATACACTACCTCCTCCAACTATAGTTATAATTTTGGAAAGGAGAATTATCTCTCCCCCTTTGCATTTGCCAAAGATTGGCTCTTAATCGGAACCGTTTTAGGGGAAGCACGCTACTATTACACACCAGACAAATTTTCAGCAAAAATCAGCTTTGTAGAGAAAGATACGAGAAAAATTCAACGGGTTTCTCCTGATGATACTACTAAATCCTATAGTTTCAATATGGACAGATCATTCAGTTTAAATCATAAGTTCACAAAATCACTTACAAGTAATTATTCAAAAAGTATTAACAGTAATTTAGATGCGTTTCGGGATGATAAATGGTCTTTGGTTGAAAATATGAATCCTGGGCTGGTGAAAGCCATCAGTGAAAAACTCACCAACACTTATTCGCCGGATTTCATACGCTGGCTTAGCCCCACGATTAATTATAACCCCACCTATACCTGGAATTTGAACATAATTGATACCCTTACCACCGCTAATATCAAATCAACAAATTCCGTGAAAGCCAAAGTTAGTTTGAGCATAAAGGAATTTATCGAATTAGTCTATACTCCTGAAAATAAGGGGAGGTCATCTTCAGGGTCAAGAGGTCGTGGCAGAGGCAGGGGCAGATCACGCTCCTCTTCTTCTGCTTCCACCCAAAAGAAGATTAATGTGAAAAATCCTGTGCTGCGGTTTATTTTGGGCGGGATGCATACGGCAGCATCTAAACTGAATAAAATTTCTGCAACCTATAATTATACCACCAGTCAGGATTATTCCAACATTCCCTCAGATTTGCGTACCTCCTATTTGTACCGCATGGGTCTGCAGCGCTCTCCCCTGGACACGAAGGATACCCTGCAATATATTACCAGCAATAATTTGGTGGGTTCATCCTCCTCCGGATTTGGGAATGATGTAAATGTGAGTACCAGTATCAATCTTACCCGCTCCATTGTCACAAATCTGGACTTCAAATATAAAAATTCCCTCACGGTACCCTCAGCGGCTTCAACAACAAAATCAGAGTCGTTTAGTTTCTATCCCCTGGGTATGCGGGGGGATGACGGACTGCCTGTTGCCAATTGGAGTCTGAATTGGTCCGGAATTGAAAAATGGTGGTTCTTGGATAAATTCTTCAAATCAATTACCATTTCACATGGCTTCAATGGTGAAAGGACTGAGTCCTATCGTGACGGGGAATTACAAAACAAAGACTTTACTCTCTCCTATGCACCAATTTTTGGAATTACTACAAAATCAAAGGGGAGATCACCCATTACTTTTAAAGTAAATTATAATTTAAATCAATCCATGAAAAACAGTGGAGAATCCACCGAAAGAAATCATAAGAGCGGAATCAGCAGTTCTGTCTCATTTAAAAAATCCGGTGGGTTGAACATACCAATATTCTTTTTCAGGGATTTTTATATTCCCAATGATATGGATTTCGCCCTGAACTTCAATTGGGACAAAGATCAGAAACTCATGACCTCCACAGCAGTAAGCAGCCTGGATGAATTTAATGAGCAGTCCAATAATACTTCATGGTCGTTGAAACCAAATGTAACCTATAGTTTTACCCGTTGGGTCAATGGTAATTTTTACTTTGTTTACGGCATCACAGAAAATAAAACTACGGGAAGAAACGAAGAAAAGGATTTCGGTTTTAATCTTAATATAAAAATTCAGGGATAGTATGAAGCTTATAATTACACTCATTCTTTTTTCAATGATAATTGGCCAAGATACCCCCACCTTTAATGGTCACCGGGCAATGGAGTTGTTAATTAAGCAATGTGATTTCGGTCCCCGCTACCCCGGCAGTGAGGGGCATGTTGAAATGAAGAAGTTTTTTGAAAAATTTTTAAAACCACTTGCTGATACCCTCATTATTATGGATGAAAAAATGTCACATCCCTATCAGCGGCGGTATATAGAGTTAACTAATTATCTGGCGCGATTTAATGAAACTGCCCCTTATAGAATCATGTTCATGGCACATTGGGATACGCGGGAAATGGCAGATATGGATCCAAATCCTGAGAACCACAGGACTCCCATTTTAGGAGCAAATGATGGTGCCAGCGGTGTGGCAGTGTTGTTGACTCTCGCTGAGATATTATCTGCAATGCCTCCCTTAAATATCGGTGTAGATCTCCTTTTTGTAGATGGTGAAGATATGGGCCATGCCGGAGATTCAGATAAATTTGGTCTTGGAACCCAAGCCTTTGCGAAACGGGTTCCTGAGCCGGCACCCCAGTTTGCAGTCTGCTTGGATATGGTAGCAGATAAAGAACTACGTTTCCCTATTGAATATTTTTCCATGCAGCAAGCGCCACAGGTTGTACAGGCAATTTGGTCTTTAGCCAATAATCTGGGGTATATACAGTTTGAAAACAAAATGGGGCCTGCAGTCATGGATGATCATTATTATTTATTCAAACATGCAGGTATCCCTGCCATTGATATTATTGATTTTGAATATCCCAATGCTGAGGTGAACTACTGGCATACACTTCAGGATATCCCGGAGAACTGTTCAGCAGAAAGCCTGGAAATTGTGGGAACCGTAGTCACTCATTTCATCTATCAGCAGGATATGGGTTTTAAACGATGAGCAACGGGGAATATTTCGATGTACTTACTTTTGAAAACGGAGAGGATTCTGCAGAAATGGTCCATTCCTATTTCCAGGAAGAATGTCTGGGAAGCCAAGTGGATGGAAACTTAACCAGATTATTTTTCACCGGAGGAATAAAAGAGAGTATTGAATTAAAACTAAGCACCCTCCCCATAGCACTTAAGCTCCATTGGAATTGGGAGGTTCAGCAAAGAGAAGATTGGCATTTATCCTGGCAGGATAATTTTCACCCCCTTTTCGTTGAAGATAAAATTGCTATTGTCCCATCCTGGGATAATACCACCTCTGCCCCTACAGTGATAAAGATAAAACCGGGAATGGCCTTTGGCACCGGTCATCACGAAACTACCTGGCTCATGCT
>CAZKEL010000088.1:0-4919 GCA_964551815.1 uncultured bacterium | reverse complement strand
TACTCTCCCACAAATAAACAATATTTTGAGATAAAAATAAAAACCAATAAAAACAGGACCGCCAAAAAACGGATTGAGGTTGATGAAGTTCCTGCACGTTTAAAAGGAAAATTTGGAAGTATGGTTGAAGATTTGCTACAACTCTCTCCCAATGAATTTTCACCAAAAATTAACATTCACTTTTCCAGAATTACTTTAGCAGATATAAATTTTCAGGAACGCCTCACCATAGATACTAACTTATCAGTAAAAAATGGCATCAGCAGTAAAATATTTAATGATTTGGTCATTACTGAAATAAAGCAAAGTAGATACAATCCCCGGTCTGAGTTTATGAAAGTTCTGCGGGAGATGCGTATTCCGGAAATGCGTTTCAGTAAATATTGCATGGGAATTTTGCATGTATATAAGGATGTAAAGTACAACCGCTTTAAACCCAAACTACAGCAGCTAAATAAATTAACCACCAACTACCAACAGGGGATATTGAATTAATGGCATTTTCTCCGGAAATCTTGGAATTAATCTATCGTTTTGGATTAAACCTCTTTATAGCGTTTATTATTATCAAGCTTATATATCATCGTGACCATAAGGATAATGATTTTCTCTTTACCTATTTCATGTTCAATTCTCTCATATTTTTCTTTTCATATCTGCTGAGTAATATCACCATTAATATTGGTTTTGCCTTTGGACTCTTTGCTGTGTTTGCCATTCTGCGTTACAGAACAGATCCCATCCCTATTAAAGAGATGACCTACCTTTTCATTGTCATTACCATTGGGGTTATCAATGCCTTAAGCGGCACCGAAGTGAGTTATGCGGTTTTATTGTTTACCAATTTTACCCTGGTAGTCCTCACTTTTCTGCTGGAAAGTTATTGGCGGAAAAATTCCTTGGTTCGTCGAACAATTGTCTATGAAAAAATTGAGAATATTACCCCTGAAAACAGAGAGACCCTCCTTAGCGACTTGAGGGAGAGAACTGGATTAAATATCCAAAATATTGAGGTGCGCAGAATAAATTTCCTGCGGGATACCGCCCGAATTCGTATTTACTGCAAAGAATAACACTGCATCATGGCAGTACATCTACTCCCGCAGGTAAGTCAGGTAGTTGTTCTACTCATTTTACTTGTTTCCCTACTGATCCCCAATTCTGTAGTTGATGAACAGCTCTGGACAAGTTTTGAACTGGAAAAAGAAATTTCTCCCGTTTTAGAGTTAGAAGCAGAACAGCAGCTGCGGCTGAAAAACCAATACGCAGAGTTTCATAAAACTTTCACTGACCTTTCCCTTACTTATAAGGCGATTTCCACTATGGAGGTAACCGGTAAGCTGCGCTATATCCGCTTTTCAGACAAAGAAGAATGGCGTACGGGACTCAGTCAAAAATTTACCCCTGATATTCATAGCTTTATCCCTGCCTGGAAATTTGCTGTTCAGCGGGACTTTAGCAAAAATGCTCCCCCTGAGAATTTTATCCTGCGCAATAAACTCATTTGGAAAACACCATTCACAAAATTATTTTCTGTAAGTGGATCTTATGAAATCTTTCATGAGAAGGAAAAGAAGGAATTAGTCTTTGAAAAATACCGCTATTCCATTGCTTTGGAAAGGCAATTAAAAAAGAATCAATCCGTCGAATTATTTTATACCTATAATGGTGAGGTAAAGAAATCGGAAATGGAAGTGACCAATATTATTGGTGTGAAATATGAATATTCTCTCTAATGAGATTATGAAGGCATGCTTACCGGTTTTCATCATATTCTGGGGAATGCTTCGAGGAAACACCATTGTAATCAATGAAATCAATTATCATTCTGCCGATGATTTCAATACAGAGGACTGGGTAGAATTTTACAATGAAAGTCAGGAAACGGTGAATATGAGCGGATGGGTTTTTAAAGATAAAGCAGACTATCATAATTTTACTTTTCCTGAGAATACTGATATTGTAGGGCGTGGTTATTTGGTGCTATGCCGGAGTACTGCCTTGTTCACCGCTCTTCATCCACAGGTGAGCAATTTTATTGGGGACTTTGATTTTGGTCTCAGCGGGGCAGGGGAACTTATTCGACTATTTGATGCTGAACAGAATTTAGTAGATTCTGTCCATTATAATGATGCCGGTGAGTGGCCCACTGAGCCTGATGGAAGTGGAGCTACCTTAGTGCTCATAAATCCCCTTACTGATAATGCGGCAGCAGCGAATTGGACTGCATCGTCAGGATATGGCACTCCAGGTGTGGAAAATTTGAACTATCTATTGCATCACGAGCCAAACGGCCCTGAAAGGCGGACTCTATTCAGCCTGCATCCTAACCCCTTTAATTCAAGTATTAATATCAATTTTACGGTTGTTCATAATGGGATGCTGGATATTACCCTGTTTGATATTAACGGAAGACAAATTAAACAGCTTTTGCATGAATATAAATTGAATGGGGATTATTCAGTCCGCTGGCAGGGCGATAACCAAGCTGGTAATATGGTGGAAACCGGGGTTTATTTTTGCAAAATTCAGTCCGGCTCCTGGAGTGAATCCTGGAAGGTCATTTTGTTAAAATAACCTGAATATTCGCGGGACAGGCTAATTATAATTACCTATAATACTCAATAATAATTCCATTTTACTGCAATTATTCCTTTTTAACCATTGTAGAATTTCTCTAATATATGCATATATGCGCATAGATAATATTAAATGCTGTGATGGAAAACTGCTGAAAAAGTGTCGCTCTCTATTAGGGGAAAATCTGTTTAAGGCTTTCAATGATGAGAGCCGGCAGCAGATATTTCTAATCTTATTATCCTCAGGAGAAATGACGGTGAATCAGGTATGTGAGAAAGTGCAGATCAATCAATCTAATGTATCTCGCCACCTTAAACTGCTGAAAGAAAGCGGAGTGGCAGAGTCCAGAAAGGAGGGTAGAGAAATCTACTATCGGTTAAAATTTTCTAATCTGAAACAGTATCTAAATAATTTAATGGGCATAATAAATAAATGTTGTTGAACCTAATAAAGGAGTAATAAATGGAAAAAGATAAAAATAATAAACTTTGGTGCTATCTCTTACTTTGTTCAGATATCATCTTTATTCTGGGTGGTTCTGTACTAACCAGTCTGGCAATTTTCGGACCAGCCTGTGGAGCTGCTGATCCCGCTTCCTGTTGTCTCTGTCCCGTTTGGCTGGGGATTCCTATGATGGTACTGGGATTATTAATCCACTGCTGGTGTAGAAATTGCTGTGGTGGCTGCTGTAATTGTGAATGTTGTAAATCTGGCAAATGCTGTAAAACGGAAAAAGAATAAATCATTTTAACTGATAGAGAAAGCCCTGCTGTGGATGTAAGTCTGAGCAGGGCTTTTTATTTCAATTTATCTTCTGTTTTTTGAATTAGGAAAAATAATTATATTCCCACTACTAATAGTATAAACCGGACTTTGTAACATGACGTTGTCAATAATTGAATCATTTCGACAAAACCGTGACTGTTTATCCTTCAGCATTGTAGGCAGACTATTAAGCACTTCATCTCCTCATCCAGATGTATTTCAGAAAAAGTAATGGAATTAGAATTTAAGCAAATTATTTATCATTGTTTGCGAAGAATCTAACTGTGAAATCAGTTATGATGAATGTGGGGAATGTGGGGGTAGTTCTCTCGGACTTAATACTGGTGTACAGGACTGTACAGGTTTATGCTTTGGTAGAACCGAGATTGATTGTAATGGAGTTTGTGGAGGAGATGCAGAACTTGATGTATGCAGTGTTTGTGCAGGTACAGGATATCCGGAGGGCTCCTGCGACTGTTTTGGGAGTACGATAGACAGCTGCGGAATATGTGGCGGAGATAATATTGCCGATGTAGGGTGTGGGTGTTTTGAGCCAGCACCAGATATCTGTGGTGTCTGCGGTGGGGATGGTACTGATTGTAATAATGATGGCATAGAAGATGTCTGTGAGGATGCCTACAATATAGGCGCACAATCTGGTGATATAATTTTGATGGCATATCAAATGTTATCGATATTGTCATTATGGTAGAAAATATAATCAATCCCTAAAAATTCTCTTCAATAACTTTCCAATACCCTCCTTAGATATTTTAGAGTATTTAATAACTTCTTATAATTCAATACATTCAATCAGGACAAGATTATCCCCTTAGAGAATATGTGATATAAGTCACAATAATAGAAGGCATAATAATACTTCTTGATGATATTAAAAATTACTTAGTACCTTTATACACGTGCTAAAGATTAATATCTAACACGGTTGGGAAGTGATATTAATCGATGGAGCAATATAGCAGACATTGCGAGTTGGAGAAATTTTTCAGATTGATTGAAAATATGGGGGAGACTTTCTATTTTGCTAAATTACATCCAAAATAATGCCAAATCCTCTTGATATTACCTGCCTTTACAATCAATTCATTCATTATAATCTGAAATTTCTATTTTAAGAATTAAACTATAGAAAGGAATAGTAATGCATAAAATTCATTCAATAATTAACTTTATTTCAAATATTATGAATAAAGTATTTACTAATATATTTTCAATCTTGTGTATAATAATACTTTTTACATCAACTTTTGCCCTGCCCCCACAAACTGGACTCTAACCTTTTGAGAGTATTACCAGCCAAAGCGGAAAGAACCATCAATAGATTATTCTGTGATTTGCATCACACATATTTATAGACGAGAATTAGACTTTTACCCTACGTATAATCTGGTGTAAATTACCACTGCGTCTTAAAATTTGGAGGAGTGATAAGTTAAGTAATCAGAAATTAAAAGGAGTTTCACCATGTTAAGAACCATTTACCTAATAGCAATTAGCACCTTTGCATTTTCACAAACTGCAGAAATTACCAATATCACTGCATCTCAGCGTAC
>CAZKEL010000087.1:0-5171 GCA_964551815.1 uncultured bacterium | reverse complement strand
CCCAGCTTGTATATGAATAGAGGTTATCTCCTGAATCCAAATCATGGGCAGCTTTTAACATGAGAGTATCAGGAATGGATTGATCCATGGTGATTGAGAAACCATACTCTCCTTGGAGAACCGTTTTATCATGATTAAAATGAAGGCTGAAATCAGCAGCGGTTACCATATTCCCTTCGTAGGCATATCCTTGGTGAAATACGGAATAAGGCGTGAGATTATTATTTCTCACATCCCAACTGCGGATAGTTGATATACCCAATTTCAGATGGTTAAAGAAATCATTTTCTGTTCGGAATCCCTGCAGATTTCTGATGGGTGATCCTTTTTGATACACCACGGGAACTTTACATTTTTGCAAACAAGTTTCCACATCTTCATACAATAGACCTTCTTCCAAACCATCTAGTCCCGTCATCATGTTGATGGTGGAGTATAAGATTACCTCTTCACATTCACTACCATTCCAGACGGAAAGCGTATCCCCGCCCATCACCGGATCAACACCATAGAGAGCAGGTTGTACTTCAGTGCACACATCGTTGGAGATGAAGGTATAGTCTGATTCTTCAGGGAGGCTCCAGTCTCCATTAGAGGTATCAGGAATGCTGGCAGTATTTAGTATTTCCGCTTGCCAGATTTCTCCATTATAATATATTAACTCTCCCGGTATATAGGTGGAAAGGGAATCCCATTTGGACAAAGTCTTCGTATCGCTGCTAACCCAATGTTTAGTTTCACCACCTACAAAAGTAGTTTTCCAATTTCCCCATTTAAATTTAGTATTTAGTCCTCTTATTCGTGTTCCTTTCAGGCTGAATTCTGAAAATTCGGGAGAACTGTCACCATAATTAAAGTCTATCATGGGGGAATTAATTTTCAGTTTTAACCGCTCTGTGGGTTGGCGAAATTCTGCATCTGCCCGTGCATCTGCATCTAAAATGTGAAGATTTGTCAATCCCTGAATATTGAACTTGGTATCACCCAAAGTAAATTTTACTGATGAATTAAATTTATGACTGTCCAAGGGACGGCTAGGAGAAGGATCGATATTTGTATTCCATCCAACATTCCCTTTAAATTTGTATTTTTCCTGCCAAGTTATAACTTCAATATCTTCCTCAAAAATGCTCTCATGAACAAAAAAAGAAAAGTCTTTTTGCAGAATTTCCCCATTCTGATTTATGGATTCATATCTGACAATATGATACCCCGGTTCAAAGGGGTCGGTGGGAACAAAGGTGAGCATATCTGAAGAAATAAAGGCTGGAACTTGAGTGCTGTCAATAATCATTCTGGTACTGTCTAAATGGGTGATTTCTTCTGAATCAAACACCGAAAGCACAATCACAGATACACCTTCCTTTTGGGTAACCTCTGCAGAGGGGGACAACATTCCCACCTCCAGATAATAGGGCAGGTTATCTACCAGATTCTCCGGCGGAGTATAATCAACAGATACCTGGGGAACGCTGCGTGATTTTTCCTTTTCCGGCTTTTTGGGATAGACAGGCAATACCATGGGCAAATCTTCTCCACCCTCAGGCCAGGTGGCTTGATTACCAAATTCATCTTTCGCCCAGAAAAAATATTGTATATGTCCTGATTCTACCTCCTCAAGGGGGATTTCAACATCATACACCACCGGCTGGTGGGAGACAGACATTTCCCGTTGAACATAATCGGGGTTTCCGGAAAAACGGTAAAATATAGAAACTCGCTCTAACGCATTCCGGTCTGTGACAATAATTTCAATATTGATTGGATTAAATGCATAGAAATCTTCAATGGGTTCCAAATAGACAAAATTTGGAGGCACCCCATCATCCTGGCTGTGAAGAAAACTCAAAGCCAGAAGGCAATAACGCCATCTGCCCGAGAGGATATGCATAACGATTTTAGTTTATCTTGGCTTTGCTTTCAGTTTAATGGTGACGGTTCCGTCACCGTTATCAATAATTTCAGGATCTCCGTCAAGCTCCAGTTCTCCTGTTTCTAATTTTTGTAAAACGCCATCCACCGAGCCTGCACCCATGGTAACCTGTGACTTCATTAATGCCTTGTCTTTGATTAATTCAGCAAGTTTGCTCTGACCCTTACTTCTGGCAAAGGTATTGAGTTTATTTGAAGAGGCCTGTTTCTGGGTTTTGGATTGATAATACTCAAATCCAAGGCTTTGCGACTCGGCGTTGTCACTGTTTACAATGATCTCGGGATTCCCCTGTCGTGAAGATTTTACCTGAACAACCCCGCGTCCATTATTAATGGAAACATCCACACTGGATGACCAACTGGATCCGTCTGTTGAAATTAATAAATCCGGGGATTGGGATTCCACCGTGGCTTCTCCGCTGAATGTATCATCAAAGCGTTTATTTTTTGCATTGATCATCTGGATATTGATCTTTACCTCCCGACCTACTTGCGTTTTACCAAACCTGTCTGTCTTTAATTTAAACGCAAATTGAGGGTCCGTATTATTCTGCCACGAGGGTAGATCCCCTTTGTCAATTCTAACTTTACTGGGACGAGAGTCCTCCGATGCGGTAGCAGACTCCATTGCACCAGCTAACAGTTCACCCAACTCATTGGCAAAAGAAACCTCACCTGACATAACCGTAAGAATAGACTCTCCACTGTCCTCATCAAACTGAAGATCAAATTCAGTACCTTTCACCGATGCCACAGCAGTTGGAGTTGTGATAGTAAATTCACCTCCAGGTCCCTGGTCAGCAACATTACTCCAGGCCTGACCTTTTGCCATTTCCAGGTTCGTTTTGAGTTCTTTGGCTGTCATTCTATAGCTGGAAATTTTCACCTCAGTTTTTTGTTGAATCTTAATATTTGATCCATCCAAAAAGACGATTGCCACAAATACTCCGTCTGAAGTTTTCATCCATTCTCCACTTTTTAGCATCTGCCCCTTATAGGCTGGTACAAATTTTCTTGAGCCTAAGGGTTTGACTAATACTGCTCCTTTCATAGTTGATATAGCGGCAACAACTTTCCCCCCTGCTCCAAATAAAATGGCGGAACAGCAAAGAAAAACAACAACTACAAAATATTTCCTGAAGCGTATCATGGCCCTGACCCTGACCCATAAATAAATTCAACTTCAATGACTCCTACTGGAGTGGTAAAAGACCCCACATCACTGCGGTCACCAATGGGTTCTCCATTACTATCCTGGGCAATGACTGTCCAAAAATACTTCGTGCCATTTGTTAGTGGAGGTGCATCATTAGGATATTGAAAAAATTGATCCTGGGCGACGGTGGTATAAAGAAGTGTCCCCATCCCTTCATCTGATGCCAGGGTAAGCAAGTAGCTTTTTGCGCTCCTCACTGACAACCAGCTAAAGTAAGGAGTTTGTGTCTCGGATTCACCCCCTAATGGACCTTCAAGAGTGACTTTTTTCGATCCGGATAATTCAAAGCTAAAGGCAGAGCTGAACTCTCCCAGGGGACCACTCTCTCCTAAGACTCTTACTCTCCAAAAATAGATTCCGCCAAATTCAAGGGGGCTGCTGCCGGATTCAGGATATGCAGCCTGGTTTTCAATTATTTCAGCGGAGGTCCAGGAGAGTTCCGAAAAATCGTCCTTCCCACTCACTTGTATTTCATATTTAGCAGCCCCTTCAATTGCTTTCCATTGAAATGCAGGATGACTCACTGTAATGGCTGCTTCATTTTCAGGGAGTTCTAATTCTACTAAAAAGGCAGCCGTCAGGGTAAAACTACGCGGGGAGGTCCAACTACCAATGGGATTCCCTTCATTATTCAAGGGGCTTAATTGCCAGTAGTATGTTTTTCCCGTTTCAAGGGCAGGCTCACCGGGATATTCAAAACTATTGGTACCCGTTTTAAAAACGCTGGCATCATTTAATTCGCTGTTATCGGCAATACGGATTGAATAGGCAGAAACTCCTTCAACAGCATCCCAGGCAAAACCCGGATTTTTAACTGATATGGCCTCACCGTCAGCTAATTTTTGTATATTTAATGTTGCAGCAGCAGGGGTTGAAAAATTTCCTGTTTCACTCACAACCGTTTTAGTTTCTGTAGCCCCTTCAACCTGCCAAAAATATGCTTTAGAATTATTTAATCGTGATTCATCAGGGATAGTATATTCTGTACCGGAAGATAAGTCTTCAAGAATGAGTGTTTCAAATCCTGCATCCGTTGCAACTTTGATAGAATAATTGGTAACCCCTAATAATGCCCCGTATTTCAATGTAGGGTTCAAATTGCTAATTTCAGAATTTCCAATGGGTGAAATTAAGGAGATGTTATCTGTGGATGGCATGAGAATCATGGCAGTTTTGGAAGGACCAGCCAAGCTTACCCCATTTTCATCAATCCCGTCTACACTCCAGTAATAAGTCTCACCAGAAAGTAATATTCCATCCCCTGTCTGGAAGTTATTTCCCTCAACGGATTCTTCAGTAACTAATGCATTCATTTCTGCATCCGTAGAAATCAATAATTTATAGGCTGCAAATTTTTCATTTCCTTCCCATTGCAGCGATGGAGTTAGGGTTTCAGAACCTCCATCGGGAGCCAAACCCTGAACAGGATATACAGATTTAGTTGCAAAAGTTCCAATGGGAGATGTACTCAGTATTACCTCCTCTGCATTTAACACTGCCACCTGCCAATAGTAATTGCTGGCAAATTCTAACAAGGTAGCAGATTCAGGATAGGTCACCGAGGTATTTGAGGTTTTTTCCTCCCAAAGAATAGTTTCCATTCCTCCATCAGAGGCTACGGTAATCTGGTAGGCTGCAGCCTTATCCAAACCGCTCCATGCCAGGGTTGGAGTTAAGCTTACTTCTTCTGTTATTGCAGTAAGCTCAGGAGTGGGGAATGCTTCAGTGGTAAAAAAGGCAACCCTGCTTGAATTTCCAAAAGGATTTCCTCCACTGTCTAATCCAGTAACCCTCCAATAATATCCCTTGCTGTATTCCAACTCGTCCATGTCAACGGGAGAGCTGACTCCTTGCACAGGCAAGCTCAAACTCATCGCACTGAAGTCTTCAACTTTACTCACTTCCAACAGATATTGGTCTGAAGCTGGTACAGTGGGTTCCCAATTAAATGCCTCTCCCAACAGAGGGGGAGTAATATTGGGAATGAAAATCGCCAGTATTGAAGAGGGGAATCCATGGGGAG
>CAZKEL010000086.1:0-5514 GCA_964551815.1 uncultured bacterium | reverse complement strand
GATCTGGAACAGGGAGAATATTGTTATGAAACTTCCATGCATGGAGAGACAGTGATTACTTCCGGAGTGGTAACAGCAGTAAAACCTGGCGAATATCCCAACTTTTATCTGCAGCAAACCGGGGTGAATGCCTGTGGCGGAATTTATGTATTTGACACTTCCGTTTCACCGCAAGTGGGGGATGAACTCATTATTTCCGGTACGGTGAACGAGTATTACAGTTTCACACAACTCATTGATGTGAGTACCCATACCACCGTATCTTCTGGTAACCAGACGACTCCCCTTACTATCACCACAGGAGAATTGGGTATTGCTTGCTCTCTCAATGGTGAAGAATTAGAGGGTATGCTGGTACAGGTAAATAATGCTGTTGTGGAAGAAATAGATGAATTTGGCAATTGGAAAATAAATGACGGCTCCGGGCAGACAATAGTCAGCGATTATTTCTTCGACGGAGATTTCCCAATAGTGGAAATTGGCGACAATGTGGGAACCGTTACCGGCGTCGTTGAATATTCCTATAGTGAATTTAAACTTCTCCCCAGAAATGCCGACGATTTTGGCAGCTGCTCCGCTGCCCTTGGTGATTTAAACGGTGATGGCGGCTGGAATGTACTTGATATTGTGGTGCTGGCAAACTGTATATTAGGCAATAACTGTGGTTCCCTTGAAAACGCCTGTGCCGGAGATATAAATGGGGACGGCTTCTACAATGTATTAGATATTGTCACTCTGGCAAACTGTATTCTCGCTCAGAACTGCGGGGGAAGGGTTGACGATGCATCTTCCTCAACATTGATTAAATCTAATGGTGAATTGAATCTGATAGCAGACGGATTTGTTGGGGGTATCCACTTGATTTTAAACCATGGTGATGATTTTTCTTTCACCCTCACAGAAGAATCCCTTTATTCTGTTTCTAAGACTGAGGGTAATGAAACCGGTATTATAATTGTCAACCCTGAAGCTGAATTACTCTTTACTTATGAAGGAGATTTTGATATAGTGGAGGTAATGGCTGCCAACAGTTCTTTCGAAATTTCAGTTTTTCTGCCAATAGAATTTTCACTCAGTGCTGCATTTCCCAATCCTTTTAATCCTGTAACTTCTTTGAATTTGAACCTCCCCTATTCAGGAGAGTTGAGTGTAAAAGTTTACGATTTACAGGGGAACCAGAAAGAAACTTTAATAAACGGGTATCTAAATCAGGGTGATCATGTCTTCCAGTGGGATGCCTCTCAGCACCCCAGCGGAATGTACTTCATTAAAGCAGAAATGGGAAGCCTGACCCAAACGCGAAAAGTTATGCTGGTGAAGTAAATTCACTGAGAATTTAAAAATACAAAAAGCTCCCTTGCAGGAGCTTTTTTTATATCTGTTAATCAGGGAGAGTAGGGCTGATGATCCTCGGCAAAATACTCCTTAGTCATTTTTTTCAAGGCTGCAGACAACAGAACTATGGAGATTAAATTAGGAAATGTCATAAATCCCAAAGCAGCATCTCCAAAGGCCCAGACGGCTTCCAATTCTGCTATTGCTCCTAAAAAAACAAAACACAGAAAGACCCATTTGTAGGGGAGTACTGCCTTCTGACCAAATAAGTATTCTGCTGATCTGTCTCCATAAAATGACCAACTGATGGCTGTGGATATGGCAAACAGCAGAACGGACAGAGTCACTATTTTATCACCATAGCTAAATATCCAGCTTAAACCTTCCCGGAAGGCAAAGGAGGTGAGTCGGCTGCTGTTTAATAATTCCATTCCCTGGAAAACACCAGCGTCAAGAGCAGTTTTAAATTCTTCTGCAGAGGAAGCAGTGATGCTGGCATAAAATTGGGTATGCTTCCAGGCTCCGGTAGTAAGTATAACCAAGCCGGTAAGGGAGCAGATAATGAGCGTATCAATGAAGGGTCCCAGCATAGCAACAGCCCCTTCCCGTACCGGATATTTTGTTTTCGCAGTTGAATGAGCAATGGCAGCACTACCCTGTCCTGCTTCATTGGAATAAAGTCCCCTTTTTATCCCCCAAAGCATAGTGAGTAAAATACCGCCTCCAGTACCTGCTACCGCAGCAGGGGGATTAAATGCCATGGTAAATATCAATCCCACAGACTCTGTAATTTTATCGAAGTTAGATAGTATTATAAGCCCTGCAGCCAATACATAAATCACTGCCATAATGGGAGCAAGATACCCTGTCACCTGACCGATTCTCTGAATACCTCCGATAATGACCATCCCCACAATGCAGGATAATGCTGCACCATTGAGAATTTGAAGAATTGAGACTTCGAAGCCGGACCATAACGCAAATTTATCGGTGAGGAAATGGCTGTTCCCCAAAATTGTAATAAATTCAGAATAAATCTGGTCAGAAACAGTGAATGCCTGAATGGCATTTCCTGTGGCAAAGGAGCAAATTACTGCAAAGGCTGCAAAGGCTACTGCAAGCCAACGCCAGTTTTTTCCCATCCCGTTTTCTATGGTGTACATGGGGCCGCCAGCCGTTTTTCCATCAGCATGGATTTCCCTATACTTGAGGGAAAGAGTACATTCTGCATATTTCAGGGTAGTCCCAAAAAAAGCAGTCACCCACATCCAAAATAATGCACCGGGGCCCCCATAATATAAGGCCATGGCAACTCCTGCAATATTTCCGATCCCCACGGTTGCAGAGAGAGCGGTTGTCAATGCTCTGAAGTGGTTTAAATCACCTTCATCTTCAGGATTATCATAAATTCCTCTGGTTACCTGTACCCCGTGTCTAAAATATCTGAGTTGGGGGAATCCTAATTTGAAAGTAGTATATATTCCCGTTCCAACCAGGGCAATCACCATGAGGGGAACTGCTCTTTGTGCTGGGAAGGACCAGATGGCTTCATAGAAATCCACTCCCCAGGCATAAAGGATAAATAAAATGATGCTGAAGGCAAGAATGCCTGCTGTTGATTTTTGCATTGGTATCCTAATTAAAAAGAGTTTTGAGTTTGTCCAGCAGTCCTATGGAATTCAGGAAAACCAGAAAGATGAGTACGGGAGACAAATATTTTATGAAGAACTGCCAATAGGTAATCCGTTCAGGATACTTGTCGAAGAACGCTTCTGCCCCCGATCGTAATTTAGGCAGGACTTTATCAAAACCCCAGACCCATCCTACAAAGACGGAAATGAAAAATCCACCCAGAGGCAATAAAATATTAGATGCCAGATAATCGGATACATCAAAGAAAGTCATACCGAAAAAGTGAACGTCACTCATTTTGTTAAAGGATAGAGCAGAGGGAATACCAATACCCCAGGTAACAAGCCCCAAAAGGATTACGGCTTTATGCCGGGCCCATTTCAATTCATCTACAAAAAAAGCCACCACAACTTCAAGGAGGGAAATAGCGGAGGTAAGTGCAGCAATAGTGAGGAGTAAAAAGAAAAGAGTGCTGAATATCTGCCCACCTGGCATTTTGGTAAACACGACGGGAAGGGTATGGAAAATAAGTCCTGGACCGGCAGTGGGATCCTGCCCTGTTGCAAAGACAGCAGTAAAAATTGCCACTCCTGCCAGCATGGCAATGAGGGTATCCAATATTACGATTTGGAGGGATGCACCTAACACGGAATCTTTGTCAGACATATAGCTGCCATAGGTCATCATGGCACCCATCCCAAGACTAAGAGTAAAAAAGGCATGACCCAATGCCACCAAAATCGTCTCACCGGTAATTTTGCTCCAGTCTGGTTTAAAGAGAAATGCCAAGCCTTTGTCAGCGCCATCCAGAGATAAACCTCTGAAAACCATGACCACCAGCAGGACAAAAAGGAGTGGCATGAGAATTTTACTATAGCGTTCTATCCCTTTTTGAATACCAAAATAGACAATGACCATAGTGAAAATGAAGAAAAGGGTATGGAAGCTGAGTATCCACTCTACATTACTTACCAGTGAACCAAAGTGGTCTCCGGCATCTCCGGCGGATTGGAAATTGTAAAAGACTCCTTTTACTGATTCAATGATGTACCCTAATGACCAGCCTGCAACTACCGAATAGAAGGACAGAATAACAAATCCCGCGAAAACACCCATGCCGCCGATTGCCATCCAGACTTTTGAACCGTGCAAAACTTTAAATGCCCCCACAGGGTCACGGTGGGATGATCTGCCAATAAGCACCTCTCCAACCAGCACGGGAAGTCCGATAATGGCAATGCAAACCAGATAAATAAAGACAAAGGCTGCTCCGCCATTTTCACCGGCAATATAGGGGAATTTCCAAATGTTTCCCAGTCCGATAGCAGACCCTGCAGCGGCAAGAATAAATCCCAGCCGGGAGCCCCATTGTTCTCTTTGCTCAGTCATATTATGTTATTCCTCAAATTAGTTATAATAATGCGGTGTGATTCTGAAGGGTTGTTTTTTGAATCCAAACGATTCGGTGAATTTAAAGGGATTTAAAAAAACCATAAACAGTTTTTTGCACCAATTGAAATTTCCTTTTACTATAATAAACTCCAAGTGTAATTTAAGTTAGTCACATAAAAGAAAGGATATGTCCAATGAATAAAATTTCTTCTCCCCAGGGTCACTATGCCCGCCTGCGCCAACGTTTTCTCTCTGCAGGGATTGATGGATTTTTAGACTATGAAGTCGTTGAACTACTGTTGAAACTGGCTGATAACCGCCGGGATCAGAAAACTAAAGCAAAGGAACTGCTCCAATCCTTTAAATCTCTGAAGGGAGTTTTAGAAGCACCACCCTCCCAATTAAAAAATATAAAAGGAGTAGGGGACGCCAATATTTTTGGTCTCAAATTAGTCCAGGCAGTTGCCCGCCGATATCTGAAAGAGCAGATAGTAGGGGAAGAAATGCTTCAATCGTCTCAGGCTGTAATGGACTTCCTCAAACATAATCTGCGGGACAGAAACCGAGAGGTCTTCATGGTAATACTGTTAAACGGAAAAAACCGAATTCTGGATTTGGTTGAACTCTTTGAAGGCACCCTCACCACTTCAGCAGTATATCCCCGCGAAGTAATCAAACTCATCTTGGAAAAAGATGCAGCCGCAGTCATTTTCGTACATAACCATCCATCCGGTAATGTGAATCCTTCCCGGGATGATCAAACCATTACCAATAAATTAAAGGCAGCCTGCAATACCATTGATGTGCAGGTACATGATCATATTATCATCGCAGGGAATAATTATACCAGCATGGCAGATAAGGGGATGGTATAATAGACAACAGGCTTGCCCATGGTTTTACAAAGAGGGGGAGGTAGTTTTACTGTTTCAGGAAAGGAGAAGGGAAAATCGTGTATCGGGGATAGAGGACAACTCTACCAAAGGCGGAAATGACCAGTGACTTTTGACCAATGACTAATCCATCTACACTTACATCTTCATTACATTACGATGCACAAGGCGTTACGATTGACCTGCCTGCGCCGTGGCTACGGCAGGCAGGCAAGTGACCAATGACCAAAAGTGCCGTACTAACCTATTAATTCCATTGCCA
>CAZKEL010000085.1:1419-6329 GCA_964551815.1 uncultured bacterium | reverse complement strand
CTACAGCAAATTCTCTGCCATCCTGATAAAAACCGGTTATATCTGAGGTGTTTTGGCCAAAATCCATAAAACTCACCATTTCCATATTATATCCCTGTGGCAGGGCAATGGCTAAAGTAATTAATAGTGCAAATTTTCTCATATTCGTATAAATTCCTTTTTTCCCAATTTAATCTATTCAGGAAAATACAGATTCTCCCTTATAAGGGATATAGGGATAAATGTAACAAATTGAAATGATATTTATAAAGGCAAAACAGAAATGGTTTCTGTAATAGATTCCATTTCAAAGACGGGGAGATTTTTTAGTAATTCAGGATGGGAGGAAAGAGAAGCCGGTTTAAAAGATCTGAATAGCATTCTGGCATTTATGACTAATTCTCCACTCAAATCTACCGGCAAGGGGAAAGAATATTTCCTGTACTGATTTGAAAATGCTAACAAGGAATGATTTTCCATGCTGTGTACATCAGTGACGGACCCTGTTTCATTGCCCTTTTCATCAAATAAGGTGGCAGTGAACAAAACCAATTGGGGATCATTGAGATTTAGCGCAGAAGTGTCAGATTCTACTAATCCTGATTGATACAGAATATTTTCAGAGCCATCTAATATGGTGAGTTCTATCCAGGCTTCCCGTGCAAAGGATACACCCGATGGCAGGGAATGCGCCGTTAAACTGGTTATAGTAATGGGAATATGCAGGCTATCTCCCTGAAGAATCGATGCTGTAAGTGAATCATTGGGCCAGCCAAATTGGAGGTCAACAGCATTTTCAAGTAAGGATTTCACCTCATCAAACTGGGGATTATCCTCCGCAGGACGAGTCAAATCTAAATCAACCCCAACAAAGGTATGGCGGTGGACAACTCTTTCAGGACCATCTTTGGCTGCAGGTCTGGTGGTAACAGGCATATGGCATTCCTGGCAGGAGAGTAGATTCCCCATTGCCAACCCCGGAATGCGGTTCCATTCAGTAAAGGTGATTTCAGCTTCAACGCCTCTGATGGTTATATCATGACAGGGCAGACAGGCTTCAGAGCGTGGGAAGGCAGGATTATATTCAGAGGCATGATAGTCATTTGCCACAGGATTTTTAATGGGTCCATAGTACACATCCTCCCCTGGATTCATAAAATACTCAGCATTAGCAGCAATGATATCTTTGGTATGAATGGACGGACTTAGTTCTGTCATACTATGGCAAATAGCACAGCCAATACCTTCCTTGATAGACTGTGGATGATCTGAAGCCGCAAGGTCTTCTGCAGTAAGATATCCTGATAAATCTACTCCTGAGACAAAAGCAGCAGGATTATGACATTGAATACAAAAGCGTTCTCCCGTCGCATGGCGTTTTTGCTGCTCTCCATTCCAGCCGCTGAAAAAGACAGGATCTTTCATAGCATAAGCATGCATGGATTCAGACCATTCCTTATAATGCTCTTCATGGCAGGATTTACATTCATTAGAAGCTTCAAAATCATCAATTTGAATTTCTGTCCGCTGAATGGTTCCATCCTCATTTAAAGTATATTTTTTTACAGGAAATCCATCAATGGAATCCGTTAAATTTGTTTTTTCTTTACATGCAGAAAAAAGGAAAAGAACAATGAAAATGAGGAAATTCTTCTGCATGATCAGGGCCTGTAAACTGAAACGCCGGTTGCCATGGCATTTGCTTCAAGGGATATTGATTGAAGGAATTTCCCCGTGGAGGCTTCAAGTACATGCAATTGATTATCCCCTCTGCCACTCACAAATAACCGTTCCCCATCCCTGCTCACTGCAATCCCGTGGAGCAAAGAAAAAGATTCCTGCTTGGTTTCCCATTCAAAGGATAAAGCATTATCCTTGTAAGATAAACAAGCAACGCCTGCAGATCCTGCATATAACTGGTCTCCTGACAAAGCAATATATACCTCCTTTTCCACAGGAGAAGCTGCAATATGCCAGGGAGTAGATTTCCAATCGAAGGTATAGGCATCCAATTTTGTCATGGATGCTGAATTCCAAAGCTGTACCTGCCCTGAAAGGGAATCTGCAACTTGTGTATAGGAATTTATCCAGATTCCTCCGGAACAAGTTACCAGTATCAGGCTGTCATTAACGGACACTACTTGTATGGGTTTTAATCTCTGCGTTTCAGTATCTGAAGTATTACCGATCTCAGGGTCCATTATTGAGCTTGAGGTAGTTCCATCCTCCGTATTTATTTTCCACAGCCAATCTGCTGTGTTACTGGCAACATATACTTCATTACCCCTATTATTTATGGCAATTCCATGGGGAGCAGGAGAATTTAATGAATATTCGTTCAAAGTCATTTTTAAAGGGTCAGAATAGTCAATTTCCTGAATGGTGGTACTAACAGCGCCCTGCATCATCCCCATTGGCATCATCCGGGAGACATACAATTTTTTATTGGCAGGGCTGGCCGCCATTAAAGCCGGCGAATCATCTACAAATACCTTATCAATAAAAGCGTTACTTTTTAAATTATATCTGCCTACCCAGCCGCTTCTGATTGTAGTAACAAACCAGTAATTATTTTCTTCATCAATTACTGTAAAATGAGGAGTGTGAAGATTGTCATCTGTGTCAAAGTCAATGGTTATAGTTGTATCTACTTTTCCCGTTGGGTATTCAATAATTCCCACTTTATCTAAGCCCTGAAAAGTAACATAAATTTTATCAACTTCCGGATTGGCATCATCTGGTTCAAAAACACTACAGGCAGATACGAAGATAAGACTTACATACCAGTAGGTTATTTTATTTATCCAATTCATCCTTTTTCCTTAATGTTGATCATGATGCATGTATTCACCATCGCCCCATTCCACAACCTCAATTTTCACAGGAGCCGTACCATCTTTTACAAAACCCAGTTTTTTGGCAGCTCCAAATGAGCAGTCCAATATTCTGCCGTCAATATAGGGCCCTCTGTCATTGATTCGAATCAATAATGATTTACCGTTATCCTCATTGGTGACTCTTGCCACTGTATTGAAGGGAAATTCTTTATGAGCAGCAGTAACTCCGTACATATCAAAAACTTCTCCGTTGGCAGTGAGTTTACCATGGAATTTTGGACCATAGTAGGAAGAGATTCCTTTATATACCAGTTTGTTCTTATTAAAATTTGACTTTCCCTTCGCTGCCCTTTGTGGAGATTTCTTTTTTGCTGATTTTTCCGTTTTAGGTTTGGATATATAAGCCCCATTCCCGGCTTTATACCTGGGAGCAGGTGTGCATTCCAGACAAAGAAATCCGAAAAGGGAAATGGTCAAAAGCTTAGTTGGTATATTTTTCAACTTTTCCAATTAAATTTAAAGGGTTATCAATATTATTTTTAGAAAAATATTGTAACAATTCCTTTTTAATTTCAAGCCCTAAATTAGGATTTTGATAGTTCATGGTTCCAATTTGAACCATGGTTGCTCCTGCTAACAAAAATTCAATCACATCCTCAACTTTAGATATTCCGCCTATGCCAATAACAGGAATTTTTACCGCAGAAAATACCTTATGTACCTGAGCCAGAGCAACGGGTTTAATTGCAGGTCCTGATAATCCGCCAAAGGTAGTATGCAGGCGGGGTTTACGGGAATTGATTTCAATTGCCATTCCCACTAAGGTATTAATAGCACTCACCGCATCGGCTCCGCCAGCCTCAGCAGCTTTGGCAATGTCCTGGATGTTGGTAACATTGGGGGATAGTTTCATTATCAGCAGTTTATCAGTGCGTTTTCGCATTTCAGCAGTGAGAGATTCAGTCATGTCACAATTTACGCCAAACTCAATGCCTCCTTCTTTCACATTAGGACAGGATATATTTATCTCATACCCGGCATGATTCCCATTGGTGGCTTCCAGAATTTCCATGGTTTGAAGATAATCTTCCTTTGCAGACCCGGCTATATTTATGATAACCCTGGTCTTCAATTCGTTTAGAAAAGGAATAATTTCACTGCAATATTTCTCCACTCCTAAATTTGCCAACCCTATAGAATTAAGCATACCTGAGTGGGTTTCAAAAATTCGGGGAGGAGGATTACCTTCTCGGGGATGTAGAGTGACAGATTTGGTTATGATGCCACCCCATTCATTTACATTGACCATGTCCTGCACTTCGTGCCCGTACCCGTAAGTACCGCTAGCCGTTAACAGGGGAGAGGAAAATTCTATATCTTTTAATTTTACCTGCATGAAACAATTTCCTTTGCATTGAATATAGGTCCATCCATACAGGCAAGGGCAAAACGGTTCCGGTAACTGTGTTTCTCACTTGCAGTGGATTTTTTTTCAATAGTACATCCCTGACAGATACCAAAACCGCAGGCCATGAGAGTCTCTAACGCCAGATCACAGGGGATCTGATATTCTATTGCATATTGGCGAACCCCTTCCATCATTTGAGGAGGACCACAGGAAAATATTTTACATCCTGCAGGAAATTTCTGTTCAGGGTAGATGTGATGCAATGCGTCCACAACATTACCGGGAATGCCCACGCTGCCATCATCTGTAGATAGATACTTGCCACTTTGGGGATCATGCTCAAAAAAATGCTCTCCTTTATGGCGGGCACCCATAATCAGGTTATGTTTAATGGATTTTTTGATTAAATGTTGATGAAGATTTAGAATGGGAGCAATACCTACCCCGCCTCCAATCAATACAGGATATTTACCATCAAAATCAGACCAATAATTTCCCAGGGGGCCTATCAAATCTACCCTGACGTCCGGTTTCCATTGAGTCATTGCATGGGTACCCTCTCCCACAGATTTGTAAATAATGCTAATGTCTCCCCGTTCCTGACTTGCGATACTCATGGGTCTGCGCATTACTTTATTCCAACTTTTGCAGGGAAGAATATTAATAAACTGACCGGGTTTGGTTTC
>CAZKEL010000085.1:0-1319 GCA_964551815.1 uncultured bacterium | reverse complement strand
GCTAATGAATCCATTGGTAGATAAAGTGAGTCCACTTGACTTATTAAGGAATCTGCTGAATTAAAAAAGGAATCCTGAGCCATTTCTATTGTGTCAGCAGGTTGAGGAAACAGGGCTAAATAATCCTCACATTTTTTTATATTTTCTTCCTGTGTTGAAATAAAATCATCTAAAAACACTTCCGCCAAATATACTTCAGGATAGACAGTTGAATCAGGGACGAAACTGGTGTCAGGATAGGCTTCTTTCATCTGATCTTCCCAATTTCCTTCAGGGTTCAGGTTGGTTAGTTGAAAGTATGATTGGGGTCGAAATTTAGAATCTTTATACTCCTCAATGACTATTTTATGATAATAGATAGCAGAATCCAAAAAATCTAATTGATGAGAGTATAATTCCGCCATTCGGTAATAGAGTGAATCCAGAATTTGGTCCTGTACCTCTGGAGTTGGTATCATCATTTCTACTTGTGATGTATCCGCCTCGCTGACAGCAGTTTGCTTTACAATTTCTTCCTCTAACTCAAGATAATCTCTCAGGACTGATTTCAGGTGATTAGCGGCATCCTTGAATCTTGAGTTTTCTCCATTGCTGATATTATTTAATAAAACTTTCACTGAATCATAATCATGGAATTCCTGAAAAAATACAATGGCCGCCTGATATTCTAATCCCTGTAGTGAGACTGCCTTGATCTCCTCAATATTTAGTTTTATTTCGTCCAATCTATGCTGCGCTTCGGTGGTATAAAAATGCCCCGGGAAACTATCAACAAATGCCTGATATTGGGTCACGGTCTTTTCAATATCATGCAGGTAATAGTCACTGATAAATCCGGTGATATAAGCAGACAAGGTATCCTCGTTTTCCTCAGAGAGCCGTAAAAATTCAGTATAGGATTTCTCGTAGGATGTCTCTGCTGCTTTCCAGGCATTATCCCGGGCATTTACCAAGGTTAAGGTGGAATCTGCATGGAGGGAGTCTCCGCTAATTGTGGAGAATGGAGAGTTAGGATAGTCCCTGAATAGCTGCTCCCGCCATGGTTTGCCCGGTTCATAATGGGAAAGAACATACAGAGCCTGGGGGGCGAATTTGGATTGAGGATATTCAGCAGCAAGGGATTTGAATTTTTCCAAAGAGAGCTCCAACCGATTGAAATCGTAAAGGAGCATTTCCCCAATGACAAATAAAAGGGAGTCAGCGGTAATAGTGGAACTGCCTGCAGGCTGATTGGGGGATGGCATTTCCGCATCAGGAAAATTTTGACTGAACCCCGGATTCATGCGGTCACGAAACTCTGCATATCGGTCATCCATTTC
>CAZKEL010000084.1:0-6407 GCA_964551815.1 uncultured bacterium | reverse complement strand
CCTAAGGGCTTCCTTAATTCTATAAACTGGGGATAAGGTCTATTACTTGTCATGCCATTTATAAAAATAAAATACTTTTCTATAAAACTGCTAAGCCACACATTGTTAATTATAACAATATATTGTACATTACAGCATGATTTTTCGTTATAAAACCGTAGTTATATTAATATTTCTCCTTCTGAATAGTATTGGTTCTTCCACCTCTCAACGCATACTGAGATCAGATTTTATAAAGGACTCATCAAAGAGACTGGAACCTATACATCCCTCCTTGACTGCCAATACCCGGGAGTCCTGCCCTGTAGTTTACCCAACAATAATGGATGCTGGCACTCACTTTTCCCTTATAGACTCCTCAGCCAATGGCTATGGCATGGCTTCCTCTGTGACACGCCCTATTGATGTAAATGATGAGGGCTGGAGGGTATTAAGTTACCGGAGATTCTACCAGGTTGGAGAGACACATGGTCAAATTGCATCTGCAGTATCTTCAAACGGTCATGATTGGATTATTCAAAAAAATATTAATTATGCTATTCCTCCATTTGAATTTAATTTAAATGGTAATGGTAGATTTCCCAGTTCTGCTGCTACCAAGGACACTCCCTATGTTTTTTGGAATGAAACAGAAAATGGATTACCACCAATAGGAGGGCCCTATTATTCCTTTGATGAATTTGGCTACCAGGGTCAATCTTGGTTATTTCCATATATTATAGATTCTTCCTATAATGAAGAAAAAAGTTTATGGGAAGGATCTACCTCCCATGGGTATAATTCTATAAATAGCTCAACCTACATCATATCTGTTTTTGATGATTGGTATCGATCAGGAAATTTTCTTTATAAATCAAAAATTGGGGTTAATGGCTTTCTACAATATGAACCTGAATTGTTAATAATAAATCCAATTTATATTAGTACTGATGGTGGTAGTTCTGCCACAATCAGTATGAATGACAATGGAGAAGGAATAGTGGGTCTAATTGGCTATTTTCAGGGAGCACAAATGGAGATTGGTTGTATTTCCCCTGCAGCTGAAATTACTTGCAAGAAGGTTCCTATATTTAAATTTACTGAAGACTGGGGTGTATCCTGGCAGGAGGACCCCCAGGCTCTTGGCTATTATTATGTACAGGAAGAAATTTTTGATAACATCATGAGTAATTGGCCTTCTGTTTCAATTGATGCCTGCACGGGAGAAGAGTCTGAAATTATAGATTTTTGGTCAGGTAATCACTATGATTTTAGAGTGGACAGTGATGGTAATCCCCATATAGTGATGAGCATGATTCCTGCATCCGATATGTATTTTCATTTCATGGACGGAGTTACAGGATTCTATCATCTCACTATTGACAGGGACTATCTTGATGACCCGGGAGCAGTAAACACTCCCACCGGCTGGAACTGGTCCTTTATTCCCCTCCCTGCCAATGACTCCTTTCAATGGCTGCGCCCAGACGGATATAGTTATTTGTACAGTACTTTGGCTCAGATTTCATTGGTGAAAGAAAATTCAAATATGGTCTATGTGGTCGCTAATGTTGCCAATGAGGGTGTTTTTGATCCTCCAGAATGTGATACTACTCCCGATTGTAATGACGATTGTCTGTCTGCAGACGACCCCTCGTGGTATTATCCCAATTGGAGTGAAGATATTTGGATGGCGGTGTCTGATGATAACGGCAGTACCTGGGATTCTGTATATAATGTGACACAAACTCCCCGTAATGGACACGAGGATGACTGTTCTCCCGAAGAACAGTATGTACACACAGCCCACTGGTCAACCGTTGAGGAAGTGTATATCATGTATCAACAGCCTGATTGGAAATTCAATGAAATTGGTGACCCCTTAGGAATTGACCATAAAAACCGCATCTTTGCAGGATATGCCAGTGTCTATGGCGAACAAGACGATTGCTCCATGTATTTCTCTGGAGATGTAAATTTGGATGGAAATACTAATGTTTTGGATATTGTAAAGATTGTGAGCCATATTCTTGATTCTGACCATTTGGAGGGCTGCGGACTTGTATTAGCAGATACCAATGATGACGGCGAAATAAATATTCTGGATATAATGCACATTATATTTATTTCACTTCCTTAAATTTATTTATGATATTTTTATAATAAAATATCATTAGTTAAAATCCCGGTAAATTTTACTTAATTAGTAAATTCTAATCTAAAGATAGTCTCTCCAGGTTGGGATTTTACAACCCTAATACTTCCCCCATGGATTTCTTCAACTATGCGTTGGGTCAGGCTGAGTCCTAATCCCCACCCCCTGCTTTTACTACTAAACCCCGGTCGAAAAATATTCTTCCAATTTTTACGGGGGATTCCCTTACCAGAATCAATAATATCCAAAACTACCTTTTCCCCTTCTTTAGAAATAAATATTGATATTTCCCCTTTTTTACTGCAGATAGCATCAACAGCATTTTTTAACAGGTTATCTACAGCCCAGCGCAGCAATACTTTGTCTCCGGGAATGGAAAGGGAACTATCCCCTTTTAGAGTCAGGTCTATTTCAGACTTTTTTGGTAGACGCTGCTGAATATATTCCATAGCTTCTTGAACAACTTCATGTACATTCAGGTCCATCAACCGGGGTTTTGATCCAATTTTAGAAAAACGTTCCGAGATTTCAGAAAGACGGGAAATATCATCACCCATAGATTCTAATAGGGTCGTTTGATCCCCCTTAGAATCTGATAAGAGTTTAACCCAACCCATGAGTGAGGAAACAGGTGTGCCCAGTTGATGGGCAGTTTCTCGCGCCATCCCAGCATAAATAAGATTTTTCTCACTTCGGCGAATAAGATGGAATCCCCACAAAGTCAAGGTAATAAAAAACAAGCCAAAACCAACTTCCAGATAGGGCATCCAACGCAGTTGATTCACCAGCTGAGGATCTGCATAATGTATTTTTCCCCACTGCACCCCATTCCAAACCAGGAGAAGGGGTTGGAAATTTTCATCCATGTCTTTCATGATAGCACCAGCTTTTTGGAGGTATTGAGGAGTACCTTCTTTTTCAGGGATATCTAAATTTAATGCAGCTGAAATCTCATCCCCTGAAGTTATGATAATGGGAAATTTCATGGAGGGCAGCAGAATATCCATCACCATACGAATATCTTCTTCATTATCCGAATTTATGGCATCAGAATAGGACTTTGCTAAATGTTCCACCTGCTGTTTTGCTTCCTCCCTGAGTTGGTTAATGACAATCCGGTTCACGCCAAATATCAGCACAATTACCGTCATAGCTGAAACGAACAATCCCAGTTTTATCTTAAAGGAATGTATTTTCACTGCAATTTAATTCTCTTTCTGATTCCCATTATCACCATTATCAGGGAGATAAAAAATGAGCTCCAGGTAATAAATGTACCCAAGCGGAGGTCATCAGGTAAAAACTCCATGACGATAGTATGTTCACCGGCAGGAACTTCTAACCCTCTCAATATAGTATTAACCGGAATAATTTCCATTTTGGGGTGACTGGTAATTTTCCACCCATCTTCATAGTATATTTCTGATAACACAATAAATTGCGAGGTGGGTAAATCTGCAAAGATTTCAATTCGGTCAGGCGACCAATGAATAATCTCCGCATTTGAATCAGGATGAGGATTATATTCTGCCACCTCTTCTTCAGTATAGGCAGAAATTTTCGGGTTAAAGTCAGCCTTGCCCATAGCTTTGATTTGGTACTGAATATTAGGCATTACTTCAACTTGGTTGGGTATAAAAAGGCGCGGCATCGCTATTTTAAATTGATACACTTTAGCAACTTCATATTTCCCTCTATGATAAAATTTTCCCTGAAAGACTTCTTCAAAAAAAGGATGATTTACAGATTCCAAACTCAATAGATATTTTACGTTCAGCATTTGCAGCAATCCCATGGAACTCCACCCTGCTTTGTCTTTTAACTCATTGTAGCGGAATAATTTTGCCGGATGGTATCCTGCAACAGATTCAATATGAAATGCAGAGAATCGGTTTTCATTCCCCAGGACACCTAAAGGCAGAATTCTAAATTGTTCTTTATCCTGCTTTAAAAAGCGGATTACTTCATCCTCTCTTAAATAGGGGGTGATGATGGATCTTTTACTCATGGTGGAGGAGCGGTAAGATTCTGGCGATGGCTCAATAATTTTAAAATCAACTATGAACAGGTCTCCAATCGAAAGAAGAGAAATTCCCAATGTCAGAAGCATTCCATTTAGTTTACCGGATTTATAGGCATATAACAATCCTCCTGAAAATAGTAAGATAAGAACGCCAACGACAGTATCTCCCGTTACCATATCCAACCGCAGGGGATTTAACACAGGATGACTTTTTCTGCCAAATGAGGTAGTATCCAATGAGATATATAATAAAAACATTATGAACAGAAATGCTGAAATTACACCAACGACGATACTGTACCCTTTTTTATTCACTTTTTCCTGGGTGTTTTTCATGGCTGCATCTAACCCTAATCCCGCCAAGGCACAACATGAGAACTGGGTGAGTACAAGCAGCATTACCGGTACACGGAATTTATTAAAGTAGGGGAAATAATCGTAAAATACACCATAGAGGAAGAAGTGTTTCCCGAAGGAGAGTAACAAAGCAATGAAGGCAGTCAGGGCAAAATAATATTTAACGGGACTCCTGTGTAGTATCAAGCCAATGATTGCAAAAAGTAAAATGATAATGCCCATATAATTGGGGTAATCTGTGAACGGCATATTTCCCCAATAGGCGGGTCCGCCAAACCCAAAATAGGAGGGAATGAAAAAGGTGGCCATTTCTCCAAAAGAAAATGACCATGCAGTAGCATACTCCATTCCGGTGCCTCCTCCGCTTCCTGCCCCACGGATGGAATAAGGCGTATAATTTATTGCAGGCAAATAGATCCACATTGCCATGGCTAATCCAAGAAGCAGCGCAGCTAAAACAGGGATAATCCACTTCGGTATTTTCCCTTTTGTTTTAATATCCCTAATTAGGAGAAAGAGAATTAACAGACCTCCTGACAACCAGGTATAATAGGCGATCTGAACATGTGCTCGTTGCAGTTGAAATCCTGTCGTAAATGCCAATAACGCCAAATTCAGAAGGTTTACCTCATTATAAAGTCTTAGGATGCTGAAGATAACCCAGGGAAGCCAAACTAAAGTTAACATTTGACTGCCATGGCCATGAACAACCATGGTAATGGTATAGGGCATGAGGGTGTAAGACACACCTGCAAAAATAGCGCTGTATCGGTGAACCCCTAAGTGAATAAGAAGCAATAGCAGCCCCAGTCCGCCAATGATGAAATGAAGTATATAATTCCAGAATCCGGGGATTCCAGCCCACTTGAAAAAATTAGGAATGAAATTCAGAAAATAATAGTCTGATATATTTTGGAAGGAGTGAACAGACGGTAGTCCGCTAAACACCCAGGGAAGCCAGTGAGGGTAGTCCCGATATTTTTCTTCTGCAGACTCAATCCCCTGGTGAATGGCAGCAGGAGACAGAGAATCCACCCCGGAAAAGGAGTATTCACCAGTGAGGGGTTTATTAAACAGGATCCCTAAGACCAGTGCAATAATTCCCGCAGAAAGGATATAATATTTATATTTTGACATAAAATTCATTTCATTTTTTTCCTTTAACCATCTTTTTAATAAATCCTAATCCCTTGAAAAATTCTATATCTTCTTCTTCAAATTTTAATAACCACAAAGTGATAAAATAGATCCCCACTGAAAGGCTGCCTCCTAAAAATAGAGTGATGAGAGTATGATATTCCATGATATGGGGTTTTATCCAAATCAAGAGTACCAGGGTAACTGAAGCTGCAATTATAGTTTTATAAAGTAAAAGGGAAAAGGGAAAAATTTTCAATAGGAAACGAACTTCCACAACCCGTGCTATACCAATAGCAGAGAGAGACAGTAAAGTTGCAATTGCTGCACCAATCATGCCATATTTGGGTATGAGAACAATATTAAGGGAAAAATTTAAAACAAAAGCACCCAGAGAATTTCTGAAAACTAAATTTGTAAAGCCTGCCATACTGAGAGTTGGTCCTGCTGCACCTAAAATAGTTTGTATAAAAGCTGCTGCCGTGAGAATAATTAAAATAGGCGCGGCAGATAAAAACTGAGGCCCAAATAACAACATCACCTTTTGAGGAAACAGGGTAAAAACAAGCACTACAGGTATTGCTGCTGTAAACAGCCACCTGCTAACTAATTGGTATAAACGTGCCATTTCTTTATTATCATTTTTTTGATGCAAATTTGACATTAAGGGAGCAAAAATACTGATAAAGGATAATAGTAATGCCTGAAGTAAACCGGCTGTTCGAACAGCAGGATGATACAACCCTACTGTTTCCG
>CAZKEL010000083.1:0-6556 GCA_964551815.1 uncultured bacterium | reverse complement strand
CTGAGAATTTATGTTCAAGCTTTTTAAATATATAGGCTGCCACATTTTCAGCAGTGGGAGTGAAGGGGACAATCACCGGTTTATGCCCTGAAGATTTTTCGAAGAATTCAAGCAATTCCTTGTCCTTTTCCCAAACCATGAAACCGTGATCCAATTCATTTTGAATATATTTCCGCGCAGTTTTTTTAATATCTGCAAAATCAAGAACCATACCCTCTTCTGAAGCACCTGTTTTTTCCACTAACTCACCCTCTATGCAAATTTCTGCTTTATAGCGGTGCCCGTGGAGTCCTCTGCAAATGGAGCGATGATTCATTACTCTGTGTCCCATATCCCATTGGATTATTTTTACTATTTTCATTATTTGATTCTTTTTTCAATCTTTGGTTTTCATTGTAAATTTAGCGGTTCCATCAATTCCAATTCGCATATAAAGGAAATCAAAATGAAAAAATATTTACTTCTCATTCTATTGGCTGTTTTGCCAATAAATCTATCTGCACAGGATGTCTGGGGAGGTGTTTCTGTGGCAACTCCCGATAATCTGGATGCCGTCAGTGGAAATCCTGCCGGGTTAGGGCTTCTACGCAATGTACAGTCTGGGACCTATATCCCCTTCGACTCTGTGTTAACCACTTACTCTTCTTTCAGAACGAATGGATTCGGCTATGACTTGCGCTATGACTTCCCTGATGGAGAATTTCCTGATTTGTTTAATCCCTCCGATGGAAATATCGGTTTTGGATTTTCTTTTGACCACAATGCCTATGCCGGTTTAAAATGGAATAAACATAAATTAGTCGATATAGGATTTTTGTACCGACCCTTCAATTTCCTTTCTCTGGGACTTTTAACACAATTCAATGATGAATTCAGCGAATACAATTCAACCACATTGGGAATTGCCTTCAGACCTCTGTTTAACCATCGAGTCACTCTCGGAGCAGACATCAATATAGATAAGGATAACAACCAAAGCATTTTCCCCCATCTGCATCTTCAGTTGGTTGACGGTATTAGCCTCAGTGGAAAATCAAATAAAGATTTTGATGATTTTAATTTTACTTTGGGATTTAATTTTGGAAAAGAAATAGTCTATTCCTCTTCACATATTAATGCTGACAGTGAATTGAAAAGCGGCATTGGATATTATTCGGTGAAACAGAAACAGGCAACGATTTTCAATAAGTTGAAAAAAGACCATCATCAATATATCCGGTTAAAATTAGATGGCAGATTTATAGAGGAAAATCCTATAAAACCACCTTTTAGTCTGGATATTAATCCCTTTGTTCAACGGCCGAAACCCGGTATCCAACTCCGTCGGTGGATTGAAGAGATTGATGGATTTACTGAAGATCCCAACGTGAATGGTCTCATTATAGATATGGGTTCTGTGAAAGCTGGTTTTGCTAAGCGGGGTGAAATTTATGCTGCACTCTCCCGCTTTAAAGAAGCTGGAAAATCCATTATTGTATATGCAGATAAAGGTATTGGTAATGCAGACTATTATCTCATTTCCATGGCTGATGAAATCTATTTAAATGAATACACCGGAATTGATCTCCGTGGTTTAAAAATGGAACTGAGTTTTTTCAAGGGCTTGTTGGACACCCTGGACATCGTTCCGGAAGTTTTTCGGGTTAATGTTGACGGAAAATCCTATAAAACAGCTGCCGATCAATTTCTGTATAAAAAAATGTCTGCTGAAATGCGGGAGAATTACGGTGATCTCTTAAATGATTTCTATGACATATTCCTCAATGGTATTTCAGCGGGAAGGGACTGGAGTGAAACAAAAACTGAGGAAGCAATCAATAATGGCCCTTATTTCACACCCCAATCTGCCATTTCAGCGGGGTTGGCAGATTCCATCATGTATCCTGATCAATTTGATGATTATCTTCAATCCTTAAATGAGGAAAAAGTAACCATAACCAAATGGAATGACATTGACCGCTCGGAAGACTATGCCTATGAATGGGCACCGCCGAAAAATGAAAAGATCGCCCTCATTTATGCTGTAGGAGGTATTCGCTCAGGTAAAAGTAATCCTGGACCTGCAGGGTCAACCATTATGGGTGATGAAACTATTTCTGAAGCCATTAAAACTGCCCGTGAAGATAAGAATATCAAAGCCGTTGTTTTTCGAATTAACAGTGGCGGCGGCTCAGCATTAGCATCAGATATGATGTGGAGAGAAGTACTGAAAACCACCGATCCAACTGCCGGAGACAGCGCAAACGTGAAACCCTTTATTGCCACAATGTCAGATGTTGCTGGTTCTGGTGGATACTATATAGCCTGCCAAGCTGACACCATTGTTGCCTCCCCGGGTACGGTAACCGGTTCTATCGGGGTTATCGGATTGCGGTTAAATTTTAGTCAATTAATGAACAGATTCGGTATTACCAGTGATTTGATTAAAAAGGGTGACTATGCAGATTTCGGAACAGGAAACCGTCTAATCTCCAATGATGAACGGGCAAAAGTTCAATCAAGCATAAACAATGTATATGAAAAATTCAAAGATAAGGTACGTGCTGGAAGAGACAGTTCTCTCATGGCAGAAAATATGGATGAAGTTGCTATGGGCAGAATATTTTCCGGAAATCGTGCCCATGATGGCATTGTCATACCTTTGGTTGATGTTGTGGGCGGACTTCAAGATGCCATTGACCTGGCGAAAGAGGCTGCTGGATTGGAAGGGAAAGAAATTGACATTATTGAATTCCCCCGCCCTGCTGATAAGTTTAAAGAATTAGCCAGACAATTTACAGCCTCTTCAAATGCAGATATTCGTTATCTCCTTCCTGAAAAACTTGCCGAGGAGTTTGATATTATTGATATTCTTCCCATTCTCCTGGATGATGAAACACTGATGATGATTCCGGTTCAGATATCCATTCATTAGTTAAATTTATTTGACTTCCGTCACTTGGATAAATAGACGGGGAATTGTAAATTTCACCTATGAATTTTCTCAGTATCTTCTTTGGAATAACTCTTACTCTCCTTACCGGGCAGGATCGCTCGCTTATTTTCAGTACGGGCAGCCCTGACGGTACGGAGGGGCATTCCATTCAATGGGATGGCAGTAACGGAAATGCTGTTGCCGACCGATTTTATGTGAGCGCTGATATGGTATTGGAGGCCTTAAAAATATATGCCACCGCTCCCTCCGGTGCAGGAAATGCCCGTGTTGTTCTCCATTCTGAATTAGGCGGAACCCCGGGGGATGAAATCCACTCTTGGGATATTGACATTGCATCTGCAACTCACGGGGCAAATTACTTCCTCATTATAACCACTGACCTGTGTATCTATTTAGATGAGGGAAATTATTTTTGGCTGGCAGTGTATGCAGTTGATGCTTCGGCAGATATTACCTGGATTTATTCCAATAATGCCACCTTTACCTATACTTCCAGTGATAATCAGGGCGAATCCTGGGCCTCACCCGCTCAAGGGCAGTGTGGTGCTCTTTCTGTTTATACAGAATATATTTATGAACCGGAAGATTCTTCAGGCACTGAGGGTGATATCAATGGCGACGGTGCAACCAATGTTTTAGATGTAGTTGTACTGGCAAATGCTGTGCTGAATGGTACTCCCCTTTTAGGGGGTGACATCAATGGCGACGGTCAGTTGAATGTTTTAGATATAGTTTCCCTGGTAAATATCATTTTAAACGGCGCACCAGTAGTACAACTCCCCACTTGGGAATATGTAGATTTGAATATGAATTCTCCTTATTTTGGTCAATTCATAGGGCCGGATTCTTTTACCAATGAGATTTCTATTTTTTATTTTGGGAAAGCTGGCTGAACCATGTGCCGACACCGGTTCGGTGTTTTGAATGACATGCTGCTTGAATTGCAGGCAGAAGGGTATGATGAGATTAACTTTGTTGGGATAAACGGCTTCCAGTATTTAGATAATGATTATCACTGCATGGTCTGTGATGATCCCGACGGCTGCTCTAACTGTGATGATATCAGAATCATCCCCTGGGTGCAGGACTTAGATGATGATGACGGAGATGGAATCTGGGATGATGAAGATGGAGACGGCGAACCTGATGAACCCTATGGAGATGTATGGGAAAGCTGGGATATCACCCTCCGCGATCTGGTTTTTTTAGATAGAAACGGCAATTATATTCACCGCTTGAATTTAACTGCGTTTAATCCCGACCCCACCGCTTTGGGTGAATGTACAGGTAATTACCAAACAATTAAAGACTTGATAATCAGCCTGTATTAATTTATTCAATAATTAATTTTTTAATTTGCTCCCCATTAATAAAACCCTTTAAAATAAATAGGAGTCATTCCTGTTTATTTTGCGCTATAGCCACCAAAGAAATATAATTCATCAATCTATCAAGGCCGTTTCCAGCCATCCTACGGCGCAGGAAATATATGCAATGGTACGGGAAGAAATTCCCAATATCAGCTTAGGCACTATTTACAGAAATCTATCTCAATTATTAGAACATAAACTCATCCGGGAAATACAGATAGAAGGCATTTCTCACTATGATGGTACCCTTACAGATCACCATCATTTTTATTGTACCAATTGCAGCAGCATTCAGGATTGTGATATTCAGGATGCTGGTCTTATACAAGACTTAATGCAGTCGCACCATTGTACCATTGAGAAATGTGACATCATTTTTTCCGGAATATGTGAATCTTGTAACCAAAATAAATCAATATCTTAAGGAGATAACCTCATGATAGTAACTAAACAAGCACCGGATTTTACTGCAACAGCAATAATGCCGGACAATAATTTTCAGGACATTACTTTATCTGATTACAGAGGAAAGAAAGTGGTATTATTTTTCTACCCGCTGGATTTCACTTTTGTCTGCCCTACCGAATTACTTGCCTTTGACAAACGCCTGGGAGAATTCAATAAACGGGGTGTAGAAGTCATTGGCTGTTCAGTGGATTCAAAATGGACACACCATGCCTGGAAAAACACCCCTGTGAACCAAGGCGGAATCGGCAATGTACAATATCCCATTATTGCAGATTTGGATAAGTCCGTTACCCGGGCCTTTGATGTACTCATTGGTGCAGAACCAGCCACCGTAATGACCCATGATGATGAAATTGAAACTTCCATCGGCGGCGCTCTTGCAATGCGGGGATCATTCCTGATTGATGAAGAAGGTGTGGTCAGACATGCAGTGATTAATGATCTTCCCCTGGGTAGAAATATTGATGAAATGCTACGGATGATTGATGCCCTTTCTCACTATCAAAAACATGGTGAAGTCTGCCCTGCTGGTTGGCAGGAAGGACAAAGCGCTATGGCTGAATCACCAGAGTCAGTATCTAATTATCTGTCAGAAAATGTTGAAACACTTTAATCAGGAGAGTAAATGGAAATCTTACATCCAATTTTTAAATGGCTGCATATAATTGCAGGGATCACCTGGATCGGACTGCTCTATTTCTTTAACTTCATCAATGGTCATGTTGCAGCTACCCTTGATGCAGATTCCAAAAAGAAAGTAATACCAGAACTCATGCCCAGAGCACTCTATTGGTTTCGCTGGGGTGCAGCATGGACTTGGGTAACAGGAGTGGTGCTGCTCTATGTCATATTTTGGGATGGAAGCCTTGGTATGGGTAGCTCAGAAAATATGATGATGGATACCAATATGGAAGTCAATATGTACACTCATATTATGCTGGCAGTCGTCTTTGGTGGAGTCTTTCTGTACGATTTTCTGTATAAATCAGGACTGGCTTCCAATACACGAGTAATAACCATCATTAGTTTTCTCCTCATTGCTGCAGTAGTGTATTGCATGAAGTTCTGTGCCGGATTTAATTACCGTGCATTCAATATCCATTTAGGGGCATTATTTGGTACCATTATGGCCTTTAATGTATGGTTCAGAATCTGGCCAGCACAGCAGAAAATCATTACTTCCATTAAAAATGGAGAGGCTCCTGATGGTACTCTGGCAGCATTAGCCGGATTACGCTCTAAGCATAACACCTATCTCTCCATTCCCTTAATCTGGACGATGATTAATGAACATACCCAGTATTTTGCCGGGGGTAATCTATGGCTTAAAGAATCAACCAATTGGTTGGCATTATTAGTCGTTGTTGCATTAGGTTGGCATATCGTGTTTCAGCTGTATAAACGCTCAGCAAAGGTGGAAGGATTTTAATTCTGAAACTGTAAAAATGAAAAGGGATGGCATAGGCTGTCCCTTTTTTTATCTCATCTAATTGTTGTATGAGGAGAGCATATCTTAATAATTTTCCCACCCTGTAGATGGCTTGGCATTTAGTGCTTGTAGCCAAAAGCTCTCCACAGCATCATAATGGAGGATTAGCTCTAACTGGTAAGACACCGGTCTTGAAAACCGGCGGCCTTGCGGCCTTGGGGGTTCGAGTCCCTCATCCTCCGCTTAATTGGCAATTAGGTTTTAGCTATTGGCTCTTGGCAGCTAATGGCGAAGAGCTAACAGCTAAAATGGAGAGTTGGCAGAGTGGTAATGCAGCGGATTGCTAATCCGTCA
>CAZKEL010000082.1:0-6729 GCA_964551815.1 uncultured bacterium | reverse complement strand
TGTTTTTATTGGTTTTTATTTTTATCTCAAAATATTGTTTATTTGTGGGAGAGTATTTTCTAAAACGCACTTTATACCTTTTCCGCTTTTCATTATGATGTTGCGTATAAAGCAATAGATCATCAGTATCGAAGTATTGGTTATCATATTCGAAATAATAATAACAGTCAATTTCCAGTATATTATATTGAGGATGAATACGCTCCAAAATTTCAGGAAGGGCTATCTCCCTGAAGATAAATTTGGTGTCTTTCCGGTTTAAAAGTTGAACTCTATCGAGTTCATTCAATTGAATTGGTACAAAATCCGGAAGGATGGATTTGGTTAATTCCATTGTATTTCAGGTGGAAAATATTATTTCAATAAAATCAGCTTCTGAGTCTGAGTGTAATCCATAGCTGCAAATTTTAAAAAATACACTCCGCTGGCAAAACGGTCTGCATTCCAGATAATGGAATGATATCCGCTGTTGAATTCTTTGTCAGCTAAGGATGCCATCTCCCTGCCGGCAATATCATATACTTTGATATTCACGTAGCCATCCATTGGGATTGAAAAGTCTATATTGGTTGCAGCATTGAAAGGGTTAGGGTAAGCTGGATTGAGCGAAAATGCAATGGGCTTCATGACCTGTATCGCCTCAGTACTATTGGTTACTACAATATCGTCAATTTCAAAACTGTCTTCTGTAGTCAACAGCTTCTCATCTGCGGGAGCTACCACAATGATGGTGGTGAGATTAGCACTGGTGTTATAGTCAGATACTAATGCAGAATGGGTAAGTTTAAAATTAAAACCTGGTTCATGGGACAGAGTCATTTGCACCGCCCCTATATAACCGTCGGCAGAAACTGAGATGGACTGCTCCTCTTGAAGGAGTGTCGCTATAGTGGCATCTTCTGCTCTGGCATTTCCTAAAATGAGATTTACGAGTTGAATTATATCAATCACATCAACAATGCTGTCTCCGTTCATGTCAGCGTCTGCAGTATAGTCATTGGTTAACACCACGTTCACCAGTGAAATCACATCTGCAACATTCACTACTCCGTCGCCATTTATATCTCCCGCTATTTGAATAACAGAATTGAAACTGCCGGGAGTTCCGTTACCTTCAGAGGATGCCCAGGTTCCGGCAAAAGCATTATCAGCAAAGGGATCTATAAGTTCTAATGTGGGTCCATTACCATCGGGGGCTGATGGCCAGGGGTCAACATCATTATACTGTACGGTATCTACCAGCGCTCCCTCCGCATCATATAATCGCAGTAGTTCCCCACCACCACTGAGTCCAAAATCAAAATTCCCCCAGTAATTATTCACCTGAGGAAAATGGGCTTTAAAGAGGGAAGTATCGCGGCACAATACCAGATATTCACCAGCTGCCAATTCTAAATTTTCCGGGAGGATAAATTCATGTTCGTCATTGTCATCCTTAAATATCCAGTTCCCAACAGATATATCTTCATTCATGGGATTAAATAATTCCACCCAGTCCTCAGCGTTAAAGTCATCTGCAGAGTGATAATTAATCTCATTAATCACAATGCTGGTGGTTTCCACCGGCTCATGGACAGCGGTGATTACATCCCCCTCATTTAACATGAGAGAAATGCTGGGTGCATAGGGGTCAGAAACGGAATGATTTTCCAAAATCCAGTGGTCAAAAATGGTCGTTTGTGAGGCATTTAAAAGGATATCAACTCCGCCATGGTAATTTCCAGTCCAGGGGAAATCATCACTTTCTAATGACAGAGAATTTAAATCAATTTGTCCCGAATAAGCCGGTTCAACTTCCAGGGTAATTTCATAGGGTCCGTGGAGGTTATAACATTCATTTAACCCTTGGGGGAAATGGGCAATTCTGGCACGAATGAAATCTTTGATTTTCCGGACATTACTACTCCATTCATTATAATTTCCTCCCCAGCGGGCTATATGCTGCGGCATTTCAGGAGCAATGGCATTTTCAATTTCTTCCAGCAACGGAATCATCACATCCTCACGGAAAACCGTATTTAACAAATCCATATAACGGGTATGATAATATTGGTTAAACTCATCACTTTCCCGTAATTTATTCAGAATGTCAATGACTCCAAGGGGATCCCAATATATCCCTTCAGGATAACAGGGATCAGCCTGCGGAGACTCATCAGGCACATTGGTATAGTTGATATAATGATTAAAAGTGGCATCTTCATCCCATAATACAAAGCCCCATTTAAGATGACTCCCATTGGGATCAAGCCCCCTCCACACGGAGGTGTTCCAATTTATCCAATCTGTACACACTACAAAAGAGTTAATTAAAACATAATCCACAAGACTGGTTACATCAATTTGGCTGGCCACATAGTCATAGTTACTTTGAACGGAAAGATCATTGCTTAAGGTATAATTTTTTATTGAATTCCAGGCTGAGATTGCCGCTGAGCCGCCATACTGTGCCCAGGTACTGCCCCAATTCATCACATATTGAATATTATATTTGTCCTGCCCATAATAGTAATTGGTATAATCAGAATCACTTACCTTTTCCCGGATTGAATAGATTCCCCAAAATTGTCCGTTGGCATAGACAACACAGCGGTCCCCCCTACGCATATCCACATTCAGGTCATATTTATTTGCCAGCTTCTGAATAAATACATCCCTGGTATGAGCACTGGAATCAATACCGGGATAATTATCATCACCGGATGCCCTGATTACAAGGCGTTGGAATGCATCCCTGTCTGTCAGCGAGAGTAGTTTTTCATGGACAGCATCATGGTAGCCCATTTCGTCACGGGCAATATAATCGAAACTACGTTGTGGAAACGCCCATGAATCCTGCCCGTGCTTATTGTATTCTCCATAGCCAAAATCCTTTCGAATACCATTGGCATCAAAATACTCAATGGTACCGTGCGGCCTTAAACTTTGGTTCCCGTTAAGCAGCGTGGTGAACTGATTTGCAGCTGCAGAAATGATGGGCAGAGTATGTTCTTCATCTATAAAATAAGTGTTAAAAGTAACAAAACTATTCAGGATGTCCATTTCAGGCGAAATGACAATAGCTTTAATTATCTTGGTGCTGGAAATATTAATGGGGCCTGTGTAAAGAATTGTATTTGATGTGGGGACATTTCCATTGGTGGTATAATATATATTGGCGTCAGGTTCTTCCGTTGTGATTTCCAAAGTAATAGCCCCATCGTGAAAGCCTGCCTCTTCACTCATGACTGGTGGAGCGGTATAGGCTGAAAATTTTAATCCTGTATTACGGTTGCCTTTAGTGGGAGAAGTGAAAATTTTCCAGTCCTCAGCAGCATTACTACTGCGCCCCATGGAATGTTCCAGTTGAGTTATTTGAATTTGTATATCATTGATAATATTGCCGTCAGGATCTGAAAATACAATATGTTCGGGAGTTGCTTTAGTCTGTTTTAATTTAAAGTTGGTATGGGCATGACCAGAAGATACTTCGTCTCTTCCGGAACACCAGAAAGTTTTGTATCCCTCTCCGGAAATTGTGATGCCGGAGGGAATTTGCCATTTCATTGGTTCATCAGGATTATCGCTTAAATAATAGCCCGTGAGATCAATTTGCGAAGTACCGGTATTGTATAGTTCAATCCAGTCTTCGCCATAATCATAATTATCTAAATAGCCGGTGAGATTGGCTGCAGAATATTCATTGACTACCACCTCGCCATACAGCATCGTCATTGCTAATAAAAAATATGTAAATAACTTCACCATCCTAAATCCTCTTTGGTTTTGTCTTTAAGGTATTTTATTTGAGGAAAAACCAGCCAGTAAACTATTGAATTATCCCCTTTGTACCAAAGCTGCGTTACAAACTGTAATAATGGGATTATACCAAGATTTATTGAGAAGGATTTGCACTTTTACACCAGTAAGGATGCCTTTAGAAATTATAGACTTATCCGCCACAATTTTGCGCAAGGACACAATTCGCCAGGGTGACAATATCTAAAACATTATAAATACCGTCACCATTCAGGTCGCCGGCATATCCAAATTCCAGCTGGGGGCAATTATCTCCTAAAATACAGTTGGTGAGGGTAACAATATCCAGCACATTCCAACCACCGTCACCATTCAAATCACCTAAGGCAACTTCAATTCCGCTGCTGTTCTCCATACCGGGTGTACCATACCCCAGAGATGCCTGCCAGAATTCAGGAAGGGCATTATCAAGAGCAGGGTCAATAAGTTCAAGGGTGGAACCGCTGCCATCTGCTTCCACTGGCCAGGGCGGAGCATCATCAAAATGAACCGTATCTATAAGGGTGGTATCTGCATTAAATAGTCTGACAATTTCGCCTGCTGCACTAAAGCCAAAAGGGAAGCCCCCTAAAAAATTTTCCACCTCCGGGAAATAAAGTTGAAATGCGGCAGAATCCCGGCAAATAACCATATACTCCCCATTGGCTAATTCATATTGATCAGAGATAGTGAATATGTGGTCATCATTCTGATCCTTTACCATCCATCCGTTTAACTCGATATTCTCACCGGATGCATTGTATAACTCTATCCAGTCTCCCGGTATAAAAGTATCCGAGGAGTGGTAGTTAATCTCATTAATCACCAGGGGAGAAGTGACCTGCCCAAGAGTTAAAGAAATAATTAGTATAAAATTGAATGTCTTAGCCATTATCAAAAATTTAATTACTTCCCTTTTTATAAAGGAATATTGGAAACTTACATAAATTCCTTAAACAAATTAAAGAAATACTTCGTAAGGAGTTTTTACAATTGAACTGTACAGGTGAATTATTATTAAATCCATCTCTCATTACCACTGTAAATTTCATGATGGCAATTCTGGTGCATTTTTCCATACTTATCTCCCTCTCTTTTTTACTAACTTCCAAACAGTATCAATATAAAATGGGAGAATACATCTTTAAACCCCTCACTATATTTCTCATCATTCTGCTTCCCTTTTTGTACCTCTCCTGGGCAGACTTTCCTCTCTATGGGAAATGGATCGTATTGGGCCTCCTCTTTTCAGCTGTAGGCGATATCTGTCTCATGTTTGAAAAATTATTCAAATTGGGGATGCTGAGTTTTTTACTAGGGCATGTGTCTTACTTCCTCGCTGTTTTCAGTGAAAGTGGATTTCATTTGAACCAGACTGCATTTATAATTTTCACCCTTTGGTTGGTTTTTGCAGTAACAACTCTGCCTCTTCTGACGAAATCATTAAAAGTACCAGTCATTATTTACAGCCTTACCCTCACTTTTCTTATCTGGCAAAGCCATGGACTTTATGCACACAATCACCTGCAATTCAGTGTATTATTTTTAGCAGGAATTTTGATGTTTGCAGCCTCAGATTGGATTCTTATCCGTAATAAATTCTTACCCAACGGAATGGAGTCATTAAAGCTGCCCCTTTATTTTTTAGGGCAGATGCTTATTGCTTATTCTGTAGTGTATCACTGCTGATTATACCCTGATTAAGGCTGAGGCAATAGAAAGCCCCGCTCCTGTACCTACGAGATAAATCAAATCCCCCTGTCTGAAACGCTTTTCCTCCTGTGCAGTGACTAGTGCTAAAGGCAGAGAAGCGGCTACACAATTGCCTGTCTTCCCAACAATATCCATCACTTGTTCTTTCTTAAACCCACCAAATTTAGAATAAGCTCTTACGCCTTTCCCAGAGGCTTGGTGTGGAATAAGGAGTGCAATATCTCCCTTTTCAATGTGCTGACGGTCTAAATCTGCATTGATCATGCGGTAAACTTTCTGCAGGGCAATCTTAAATATCTGGGGTCCATCCATGGTAAAGAGATTATCCGCATAGGTGGTTTCAGCATCGTGAGGGTGTCGTGCCGTGCCTCCTCCCCGTACCTCAGTGAGATGCGCTCCCTCTGGCCAGGTTTCCATAGAGCAGCTCAGCATCCCTTTGCTTGCATCTTTGGATGCTTCCAGATATACGGCAGCCGCTGCATCCCCTAATAAGGCTGCAGATTCCGGCTCCTCATAATTACGCCCCCGGGTCCCTCTGTCTGCTGAAACAATCACGATTCGCTTATGAGATTTGGACTTGAGCAATGCCCCGGCAACCTGAAGAGCCGTAATAAAAGAGAGGCAAGTGGAATGCACAGAAAAGGAAGGAATTTTATCAAAGCCTAACACTTTTTGAATAAAAACTGAAGTGTCGGGAATGACCTGTTTGGGAACACCGGACGCATTAATAATCAAATCAGGGACAGGTTTTTCACCAATAGCTGCTTTTACAGCAATGGCTCCCATTTGATCTACATCCACTTCAGAAACGCGGCGTTCACTTACACCGGTTCTGGAAGTTATCCAGGAAGCTGATTTATTCAGTCGGGGAGCTAAATCTTCAGCAGTTTCAATTTTTGGTGGTAAATACTTACCGAATCCGCTGATAATAAAAGGGTATTGCATTGTATTACTCTAAGGGCGGTTTTAACTGACTGCTTTTGGCAGCGGGCAGTTGGGAATTGGATTATACCTGGAAAAAAGAAATCGGAAATTCATTTTTTTCTACTCATCCAAAGTATGCCCGCAAGTGCTGCAAAATTTTGCCTGAGAATCATGTCCCCCTTCACCACAATTCTTACAGATTGCACCATTTTTAGATTTGTGGGTCATGGAGGTGAATTCTGCAGAAATAATCCCCGTAGGGATAGCAATGGTGGCATACCCCACTATCATGACCATGGCAGCTAAGGTCTGCCC
>CAZKEL010000081.1:1767-6775 GCA_964551815.1 uncultured bacterium | reverse complement strand
CCATTTTTTTCACAGAAGGCATTCGTGAGCCAGATATTACCCTGATGGTCTTCTTCAAGCTGATTAACTACCATGTGACTGCTGAATCCGCTGTATTCCCCCCAAATCCCGTCAATGATTTGATCAGTGGTATCAAAGGTGGCAGTGATGGTATAATTATTGATATTGAGTTCAACCATCGCCGGATAGGGAAACCAGGTTTGGTAGGGAGTCAACCCGCTGTTGGTAATTACCAGATTCCCATTAGATTTTTCCAATATTGTAATAGGCAGTTGTACCCCCGTTTTATAAGGGATGGACCGATTAATAAACCTAGTCTGCTCCCCGAGTTTTGGAAAGAAGTTATATTCAGGAAAAGGCATGAGGTTTACTATCTGCCCATTACGAAACAAAACATTCCCCTCATTTGAAGTGGCAGCTAAAAAGCCCTCCTGTGTGACGGTTAGGGCATGGTAGTCATTATGGGTCATGGTTTGGGGGACTTTCAGTTGCTTTTCTCCATTGGTAAAATTGTAGGTGAGTATGCCATAGTTTTCCATTCCAAGATAAAGAATATCATTCTTCGCTGCGAAATCAGTGTACCGGGTATTATAAGCTGCCTGTTGGGGGTAGGTAAGGGGAATATTAATGTCAGCATACCCTTGGTCATGAAATTTTTTGGTGGTAAGTATCCTGTAAAAACCCGTTTTCCAATCTGCCTTTAGAATCTCTCCTTCCGGTTCTGAAGGGAAAACCTCCCAATTATTTTCAACAAAATGGAGTTGAGATGCAGGTGTAAAAACGGTTCGGGGAAAAGGGATGAGCTGCTGTAATGAGTCACCCTTTAATACAGTCTGCCAAGAATCCGTAAATTTTAGAATATCCCCCCTATAATCAGCCGAAAAAACACCGGCATCTGTCGTAACATATATACTATCTTCATATATATCTAAATCCCGGAATTCAGTTATTCCCTCAGAAATGAAATCCATATAGAAATCTTTATAGACGGGCAAATAATCCTCATCAAGGGAAAATTCAAGTATTCCTACCTCACTGCCGGTACTTCCTTTAAAAAGAGCAAAAGCTGTTAAACCTTCTATGACAATCTTATCAATTTGAGAAATATTCAAATGGGATATGGAACGTAGAAGCCCCCAATCAGGGTGATAGACTTGCAGATACCCATTGGGATAGGCACCACCGGTCCAGATATTGCCGGAGGAATCTATTGTAAGGGTAAAAATATCAACATATTCCAACCCTTCAGCGACGGATATTTTTTGGAATGAGTCCCTCTCAATTGAATATTCCAATATTCCCCCAGGTGTGGCTGCATAGAGATTCCCATTGGGGTGTATTGCTAACGAACGAGGTGTTAAAAATGAGGTGTAGCTATCCCAATTATTGCTATAGGGAAAAGGAAATAAAAAAGAAAAACAGAAAAAAAATGAAAGATATTGCACTAAGCAGGTTTTTGGATATCCCGATATACTGCAATGGTTTGCAAGGCTGCCAGCATTGCTTCCCTGCCCTTATTTTTTTTATCAGATCGGGAGCGTTCATAGGCTTGACGGGCAGAATTAGTCGTGATAATCCCATTGATGACCGGGATGTTTGCATTAAGGCCCAGGCGGGCTAAACCCCGAGCAGATTCACCGGAGATAAAATCAAAATGGGGGGTATCTCCTCTGATTACAGCACCCAGGGCAATAACGGCCTCCTGTTGTTGGTGTTTTAATATTTGACTTATGACCGGGGGAATCTCAAAAGCTCCTGGCACTCTATACACTTTCAAATTTTCTTTTTTCCCCGCTGATTCTGTAAAGGCATCCTCAGCACCTTTTAATAAATTTTCAGTTACCGGTAAGTTAAATTCGCTGAGAACAATAGAAATTTTTATATCTTTGACGGATATGGCAGCCATCAACCCTTACTCCTCATTGAGAATGAAATGTCCAAGTTTATCCCGTTTGGTCTGCAGGTACTTTTTATTGATGGCATTGGACTCAAATTCAATCGGCTCTCTGCCAACTACTTCTAATCCATAACCTTCTAACCCTATAATTTTTCTGGGATTGTTGGTCAATAGTTTCATTTTACGAACACCGCATTCCCGAATGATTTGTGCACCAATACCGTACTCCCGTAAGTCTGCCGGGAAACCTAATTTATGGTTGGCTTCCACCGTGTCCAATCCTTCATCCTGAAGTTTATAGGCGAGAATTTTATTTTTCAGTCCGATGCCTCTGCCTTCCTGCCGCAGATATATCAGAACGCCCATTCCTTCTTTTTCGATTCTATCTAAGGCAGAATTTAACTGGTCACCACAATCACAGCGTAGAGAACCGAATATATCTCCTGTAAGACATTGAGAATGCACCCGCACCAATACTTCGTCTTCAGGTTGAATGTCTCCCTTAGTTAAAGCTACATGATGATCCCCATGTATTTTATCTTCAAATAAGCGTAATTGAAAAGAACCATATTTATTGGGCAGGGAAATATTAGAAAGTTCCTCTACCAGCTTTTCATGCTTCCGGCGATATTCTATGAGATCAGCAATGGTTATGAGGGGCAGACTATGTTTTTCCGCCATTTCCGTCAGTTGGGGCATACGGGCCATAGAGCCGTCTTCATCTATAATTTCAACCAACAGAGAGGATGGTTTTAAGCCAGCCATAATAGCTAAGTCCATGGCAGCTTCTGTATGGCCTGCTCTCTGCAGAACTCCACCGTCTTTTGCAGTAAGGGGAAACATATGTCCCGGTCGGGCTAAATCATTGGGGGAGGACTTTTCGTCTAATATTACCTGTACCGTCTGCCAGCGATCCATGGCAGATATTCCTGTAGTAGTATTTTCCACTGCATCCACGCTAACGGTGAAATTTGTATGATGGGCAGAGGTATTTTCAGGAACCATTGGATCAAGTTTAAGTCGCCGGGAAAATAAGGACGGAATAGCCATACAAATAAGCCCTCTGCCCTCTTTCATCATGAAATTGATGTCCTGAGGAGTGGCTTTCTCCGCTGCTACAATGAAATCTCCTTCATTCTCCCGATCTTCATCGTCCACTACAATTACCATTCCACCCTCCTTAAAATGGTGAATGGCTTCTTCTATCTGAAGCTTTGTTTCAGCTTTCTCCATATTGCACATGTCTGATTGCTTGTAAAATTTCTGCATCTTTAGCGGCATCTTCATCTTCAAACCCTAATAGTCTGTCTATATATTTTCCGATTATATCTGTTTCCACATTTAAGGTATCTGATTTGTTTTTCCTCCCTAAAGTAGTGTTCTCAAGGGTATGGGGAATGAGAGCAATTTCTATAATATTTCCCTCTATTTTTGCAATAGTAAGAGAAACACCGTCTAATGCGATAGAACCCTTGGCAATGCAATAGCGCATCCATTCAGGATCAAGCCCCACAAGCAGTACCGCTCCGTCATCCAACTCCTGCTTTTCCAAAATGACGCCGATGGTTTCCACATGCCCCTGAAGAATATGCCCTCCCAGCCGGTCTGAGAGTTTCAAAGCACGCTCCAGATTTACCATGTCGTTTTCCTTTAGCTCACCCAGATTAGATTTATCTAAAGTTTCAGGTACCAGATCAAGACAAAACTCCGATTCTGTTCTTTCAGTGACGGTGAGACATACCCCATTTACAGATATGCTGTCACCAATTTTTAAATCATCCATAACCGTATTGGCGGCGAGGGTGAAACGCATGCTTTTGTCATTTTGCTCAATAGAGACAACTGAGGCTAATTCTTCTACAATTCCTGTAAACATTTAACTCCTTTTTCGGCAATAATAACTCTATCTTCTCCTAAAAAGTCTTCATCAGTCACTACCCAGTTTTCCGGGATATTAAGTGGATTTTTCAATTCGGCTTTTTCTAATTCGTTTGCAGCAGTATAAATCACCATCCTGTCAATGCAGTCTGCATCAATAAAGGATTGCAGTACTCTCTGCCCTCCTTCTACCAGCAGACTGGTAATATTTTCTTCTCCAAGTGTCCTGACAATATGTGGAATGGATAACCCATTTTCTGTCTCCGGAGCAGGGATGTACTCACAGAAATGGGTTTTGTTTCTGTCAAACCGTTTCTCGGAGCAAAATACAATATTATCAGCTTTCCTGTCATGAAACATATTTAGAGTCAATGGAAGCGTACGGTTGGAATCCAGGATGACCCTTTTAGGGTTTTCCCCGGGGACATGAAGAACCGTTAGAGCGGGATCATCTACCATAGCGGTCTGCCGTCCAATGAGTATGGCATCTGCTTCTGCTCTAAGTTGGTGAGTATGTCTGCCTGCCGTCTCACCCGTAAGCCATACAGAATGATCTGAGTCCACTCCCATGAATCCTGCAGGTGTTTGTGCAACTTTGGCAGTAACCAAGGGCATATTGGTCGTTATCCATTTTTCAAAGGGTCGGTTTAATTCTCGCGCATCTTCTTCCCCAACGCCTACATGGACAACCACATTTGCCTTTTCCAATGCTTCAACCCCCTTTCCACTCACCTTTGGATTGGGATCGAGTATACCGATATATACTTCTGCAATACCATTTTGAATGAGTGTGTCAGTGCAGGGAGGTGTTTTTCCCATAAAACAGCAGGGTTCCAGATTGATATAGGCAGTGGCATCAACAGGGTCCTGCCGGGAATTCCGCAAAGCATTCACCTCTGCATGGGCACCACCAAACTTTTCATGATATCCTTCACCAATAATTTCACCTTCTTTTACTAACACGCACCCCACTAAAGGGTTAGGTGAAACTTTTCCTCTTCCCTGCTTGGCGAGTTCCAAAGCACGGGACATGAAAATCTCATGTATGTCCGTTGTTAAAATGGTTTCCATTTCTACCGGTAAATTTAAGGAAGGAAAAAGGAGAAAGGAGAAAGGAATCAGCCGATGGCCCGCCTACTGGCGGTGAAAAGGGAAAAAGGGAGAAAGGAGAAGGGAGAAAGGAGAAAGGAATCAGCCGATGGCCCGCCTACTGGCGGTGAGAAGGGAAAAAGG
>CAZKEL010000081.1:0-1667 GCA_964551815.1 uncultured bacterium | reverse complement strand
GCCCGCCTACTGGCGGTGAGAAGGGAAAAAGGAGAAAGGAGAAGGGAAAGAGGAATCGGAAACCCGGGTTACACTACAAATGTAACACCCTTGAGCCGGGAGGAAATTATCAATAGCAAAAAGCTAATGACTAAAAGGTAAAGAATTGACTAATTATTAAGGGCTAATTCAACAATGAGAATGATATCCTGAATGTTAATATTATCATCCTTATTTACATCGGCAGCCCAGACTTCATAGGTGTTTTCATGTCCGTGTAAAATGATATAAGTAGTTCTCACTAAATCTAATATATTAAATGCCATATCCTGATTTACATCGCCCAGGGGGTTTATCATCTGAATATCTTTGGCAATTTCATGAGCACCGAATAGGGCAAATGGCGCTACTTCTGAATGACCTCCCCAATCTGCCGGAATCAATTCTAATTGGACATTATCTGCACCGTTTGCGAGAAAAGTATCATAGGCAAGCTGGGAATTTTCATAGGGAACCAGTTCATCTCCTAATCCATGAAAGAGGTGCATAGGTGCTACAGGATGCCAGTCAAACAAATCATTTTCTTGCAGGGCATTTCTGAGAGGATGATTCAAATTATCCTGAAAGGATTGTACTGAGTCCGGTTTCATTATGGTGATGGGTATGGATGGCATGGCTGCATTTATTTCCCCGCTGGAATGATATCCGTCAAACATATCATACAAAAACAAATACTCAGGGACAAGATACTCTTCATGTGAGCCTAAAACAGGATAAGATTCAATGTATGAAAATAATACATAGGGAAAGTAAAAGGGTTGTCCGTAAGAGGCATAGGCAAGCATGACATCTGTCATAATTCCGGACATGGAATAAGCCCCTGCCATGGGAAATGAAATGGTTATGGAAAATTCATCTGCGTAGTCCCTTTCAATGATTTTCTGCACCGCCATGGTGGCATAACCACCTTCGGAATATCCCGCAAGAAATAACTGATCATTTAATTTAAGATCATCCCTTTGTTCATCCAGCTGACGGGTTGCTCTCAGCATATCAACAACCGCAGTTCCGTACGGTTCTGCTAATTGATAGGGATGCCTACCTTCAGAGTCTCCCAGCCCAAGATAATCTGGTTCTACATAGACATACCCAGCACCGGTAAGGATAGCATTGAGTATCCACTCCCCATTAACTGAAGTAACGGATGATTTTTCGATAACGGTTCCGTGTTGGTAAGAGAGGATTGGGAATGCTTCTTCTCCGGGTAACTGAGGCCAGTCCACTCTGGGGAAGGAAACAGATCCTGAAGCTATATGAGCATTTCCATGAATATCAATGGTTTCATAAGTGATTTTATAGAGCCAGAACCCGTATTTAACTGGTTCTAACGAGAATTGATCGGAGACGATTTGACTAAGTTCATTATCAATAAAAGCCTGATTGTTTGTGATATTGCGAGTGTCCAGAATTTGGGTGGAAAGCAGATCTCCTCTTGCTCCCAGACAGAGAGAAAAAAGTATTATTACACTCAGCAGATATGGTTTCACTATAGGGGTACTCCTCACTTAAGTTTGAAATATATCTTTGAAATTTACATCCTCCTTTTGAAATAAAAAAGTATCAATGCGTAACAAAGCGTCAAATTTACAGACCTTATCCCCACCTTGTGATAAATTAAAGTCAAAATA
>CAZKEL010000080.1:0-6803 GCA_964551815.1 uncultured bacterium | reverse complement strand
TCTTTCCGCACAGGCGGAAATGAATTTTTCCTACGAGATGAAATACGGAGATGGAAAACAAGTTACCGGGACCGCTTCCGGGAATCCTGACACTACTGCCTACAGTTATTTTGAAAATCTGCTGGATATAAATACCTATTATGGATCAAACCTGTATATTTTTACCCAATTAGAATACAGTGACCATCCCGTATATGGGAATCGGCGTACTTCTATAGATAGTGTTCTCAGTACCTTATACCTTGAATATTCAGGAGATAATTATCTGCTGAAATTGGGGGATCTCTATGAATTGTATGGCCGGGGATTAAGCTTTTATACTCTGCAGGATCAAAATATTGATTATAATAATTCAATGAGGGGGGGATTCGTTAGTTACTGGGTAGGGGATAATATTGAAGTTTCCTCATTATATGGTGTGGGAAATTATTACTATCGTTCTTATCCCTCATCCAGAGAAACCAATAGAGAAATATCATCCAATGTTTTTATTGGGTCAGTCAGATATGAACATGAAGTACTGGGATTTTTAAACTATTCTTATACAAATCAAAGTATGGAAATAAGCCCTTTATTAACTAATATTTTCAATGATGAAAATGAAATCCAAATTGAATTAATTGACAGGGTTTTAATAGATTGGCATCTGGAGGAAATTGTTACCTCAAAGGAAGATGTATTGGATACGGTTCAACTCCACAATAATAATTTCAATTGGAACCTAACTGCTGGTCCCCTCGAATTTTATATTGATAAATCCTGGATTACCTATGACAAGATTTATGGCGATGCAGTTTTTGGTTCCCGGTTTTACTCATCCGTTTATACTGAATTTCTTGAAACGGGCATCACTTACGAATACAAATCATATTATACACCTTACCTCATCAAGTCAATCTCTAACCCCCCTATTGTGTACAGAGAGAGTAACTCAATGTTGGCATCCAGAAATGCCCATTCTATCAATTTTGGTAATGAAAGGGGGCACCAGCTTGAATTTAACCGCATCATATTGGGAGACAAGAATCTTTTAGGAAATCTATCCATGTCCTACAGGCATAAAAATGAGGATATGGAGGACTTGAGTATAATAGACTTTTTAAAAATGGAGGAAAATGATCAATTAGATGATTATTACCCCTACCGGCAGGGCTATATTGAACTCAATGGCTGGACGCTGAATGATAAGCTGTATTTTAAAATTGCTCTTGATCAATTTACCGAATTTAATGTGGGTAGTAAGGATGTGTACGCAACCACTCTGCCAACTCAATGGACCTGGAAGTTTAAAAATGGAAATTCCCTTACCACCTATTTAGAAGCGCAAAGCAAAACGGTGAAAGGACCCATCCCCGGAGATTATACAGGGACTTATCTGTCCACCAGTTACAGTCATCAGGGAAGGTGGATAGTAACAGGATTTTATGATCAGGAGGTATCTGAAGACAAAACCAGCAAATGGCCCGGCATTGATTTTTCATATAATATTAACAGTGAGACCCAAGTTTCTCTATTCTATGGTTCACAAAAAGGGGGATTAGTTTGTGCCAATGGTATTTGTGCGGAGCAGCCCGGGTTTGAAAATGGAATGAAAATTACCCTTAGATCCCTTTTTTAATGGTTACAAACTGAAACATTGCTCCTGCATAAAACCTTTCTAAATTAAACAGCAATAAATGGGGGAAAATTCATGAGAGCAGTTTTAATAATAACAATTTTTTCAATTTTTAACTTTACCTGGGCACAGACCTATTGTGCCGGGGAACAAATCAGCACTGCCCACCAGAATCAGCAATTTAATGTCTGCTATGGTTCCGGGGACTATTCCACCGGAGACAGTTGGAGCTTGGCTGATTATAACGGCGCTCTAAACGGAGGGAATTATAATATTCTCTTCATTGATATGGGAGCCACCTGGTGAGGCTCCTGCTTTTCATCAATAAGTTTTATTGATTCGCAGGAAGAATACTGGATGGAACATAATCCTGCTGTAAAATTTATTACAGCTCTCCAAGATTTAAATCAACCATACAGCTGTGCTCAATGGGGTAATGCCGGAGCCAATGGCATCCCTGTTATTGTAGAACATGATGGCACCATTTTTAACTGGCTGCATGATCCCTGGAGTGCCTTCCCCACCTATGCCCTGATTGATCATACTATGACGGTAAGAGCCAAACCCTGGTCATATCAGAGTAATGGCAATAACAATTCCTGTGATGGCAGTAATGGATCTGTCAGTGGTTGGAATGGTGGCAACACTAATGACTTTCTCCAGCAGTTGGCAGATGAATGTGGGGCTCTTTGTGAAGGGGGTGGATGTACGAATGCTGCAGGTGATGTGAATTCTGATGACATTGTGAATATTCAGGATATTATCACTCTTGTAAATCATATCCTCAGTGTAACCGTGTTAGAAGGTTGTAACCTGGAAGCGGCAGATCTAAATCAGGATGGTGTTACCAATATTCAGGATTTGATTTCAGTGGTTAACGTTATTCTCGGAACAGGCAGAGTAGCACCCCTTAATGGAAAAGCCAAAGCAGAATTACTGACCCATGGAAATGATCTGGTGATTAAATTGAATGCCTCTGTTGATATTGCCGGTGTAGAACTATCAATTCCCGCAGGTACACAATTAGATTTTCTATTAAAGGATAACAGTCATATATCGCAGGAATCCAGTTATGTTTCCGGAGTAAATCGTTACATTGCTTATTCCCTTTTTAATAAACCCTTCGACAGTAAAAATGCTGAAATTTTATTATTAAATGGCAAGGGCATTGACTCAGATGCTATTCAAATGACCATAGCGGATAGGAACGGTGATGTAGTTGTTGTAAACAGTACTCCTGAAACAAATAATTATCATTCAGGACCTTTTGCTTTTGAACTTGCAGAATTATTTCCTAATCCCTTTAATCCCAGTACTGAAATTCAATTTTCCGTACCGCGAGATGAATTTGTACGCTTATCTGCCTTTGATGTACGGGGTAAAGAAGTAGATTTAATTTTTGAAGGGATGCAGTCAGCTGGTATGCACCATTATAATTGGAATGCAGGTAATTTGCCTTCCGGTGTTTATTATGTGCGGTTGCAGGCAGGCAGTGAAATAGAAACTCAAAAAGCATTATTAGTTAAATAACCCTGGTTAGGGAGTAATTTCCCGACCTTGTTTTCCTAAAAAGAACAACATTGAAAATACAACTCATTTGGACAGTAATTCTGTCCGGACTCCTCCTTGGAGCTTATAAGGAAGGGGATACAATTTCCCTGGATCACCAAAACATGGAATTTGGGTACTGCTACCCTGAAAGTGAAATTGGTAATTCCTTTAAATTAGCAGATTATAATGGCGAATTAAATGGTGGTAATTATAGGGTGATTCTGTTGGAAATGAGTGCCTCCTGGTGACCACCCTGTTATGAAGGCATCCCGGAGGGAGAAGAAATTTATCATCAATGGAAAGATAACGATAATGTTAAAATCATCCATTTTTTAGATGATATAGGTCAGCCTTTTACCTGCAAACAATGGGGTGATGCAGGTAGTATCAATGAACCATCAATAATTGATGATGGTGCTGGGGGAAATATAGTATTTAACTGGTTTGAAAACCCCAATGGTACAAATATCTATCCCCTCATAGTATTTGTAGATCATACCATGAAAGTTGACAGAATATTGGGAACGAACCCGCTGCCGGCTATGGCGAATATTTTTATCGAAAATATGGTAGAAAATATTCCCGATGGAGGAGGTAATCTGAAAATTGAGAATCCAATCGAGTATCCTTTACATCGTGTTTATCCCAATCCATTTAATCCGGTGTTAACCATGGATTTTCGATTAGATAAAAGCGGATTTACACTGGTGGAGGTATATGATCTTAAGGGAACCATGGTTGATGCCATTTATAGTGGTGTTTTGCAAAAGGGTTCTCATCAATTTAATTGGGATGCTGAAAAGCATCCTTCAGGTACCTACTTTGTATCTCTGCTTTCAGGCGATTCAAAAGTTTCAACATCCGTCGTCTTATTAAAATAAAGGTATTATGTGACTTGGATCACAGAGAAGAATTACACTTTTCATTTTAGACGAGAAAAGTAATAAATTTGCAGAATATTTGACACTATAATAGAGGGAGAAGGAAACTCATGTTTAAAAGAATACTATTAACTATATCAATCTGTGCAACACTGTGTGCCAGCGTTTATGACGTTGGTGATTATGTGAGCAGTTCACATCAGAACATTTCAAAGTCAACCTGCTTTGCAGGAAATGATTATAATGTTGGGGAAAACTGGAAATTAGCAGATTGGAATGGCGCAACTAATGGCGGTCATCACAATGTCATTTTTATTGAAATGTCTGCTACCTGGTGAGGTTCCTGCTATACAGCATTAAATGGGCCGGGAGCTCAGGAACATCATGATTACGAAGAAAATGACCATGTTAAATTTTTAATTGCTCTTTCAGATTTGAACCAACCTTATAGCTGCACACAGTGGGGATCTGTCCCTGCTGGTGGCGCTGCTCAAATAATTGAGGACACAGGTTATGATATCTGGGAATTATTTGAATCCCAATCTGCTTTTCCCAGTACAGTCTGGCTTGATCATGAAATGAAAGTATATGATACAATGAACAATGCAGGCTCCTGGTCAATAGGATCCCGCGTTGATGCCATGCTGGAAGCCTGCGGTTCTCTTTGTGAAGATGGCGGATGTACCAATGCTATGGGGGATGTTAATGAGGATGCTACTCTCAATATCCAGGACCTTATTACCATGGTGAATCATATCCTAAGCAGCACTGCTCTTGAAGGCTGCGGGTTAGATGCAGCTGATATGAATGATGATGGAACTATCAATATTCAAGACCTCATAAGTCTGGTGAATGCCATTTTAGGTTCAGGTAGAATTGCCGTTGCAGATGGATATAAAACTGCCTTGGTTGATGCCATTTTGCAGGACGGTGATTTGCTGATAAAAATCCAATCAGAAACAGCCATTGCAGGGATAGAATTATCTGTAGAATCCACAGAAGCATTGAATATCACATTAGATTCAATAGAAAAAGTAGAAGAAAAATCTAATTATTCTGAAGGAGTACAAAGGTATTTGGCTTATACTTTGCACCAACAACCTGTTTCAGGTGAAGCAGCCGTTATTCGGATTGCTGATTCTGGGAATATCTCTCTGGACGAAATTTCTATTACTCTTGCCGCAATGGATGGCGATAAAATTGAAATTTCACAGGCCAATGCCAATGGTATTTATGAGAAGGAAAATTTGCAGTTTGCCATAAACTCTGTATATCCTAATCCATTTAATCCTGTTGCTGAGGTAAGCTTTGAACTTCCCGCAGACGGATATATGAAGCTGGTTGCCTTTGATATTACCGGCCGCCAAGTGGATGTAATTGAAGAAGGAGTGAAGCAGTCTGGTAATTATTCTGCGCAATGGAATGCCGGCAGCCTGCCTTCAGGAGTATATTATATTCAGCTTCAGGCAGAAGGCTATACTGCTCAGATTCAAAAAGCAGTTCTCATAAAATAGGAATTCTTCAAAAGGAGAGGAGTTTTTCTCCTCTCCTTTTTTAACGTATGCTACAATTTCTACTCTATAATTTCCTGCTTCTACTCCCTTTATATTCTGCAGAATATGATGTGGGAGATATTGTGGATTTAGATGACCAGGCGCAAAGGTTTTCCGTGTGTAATGGAGAGTACAATTCCTCAGATTTAGGGTTAGAAGATTTTAATGGTGATTTAAATGGCGGGCATTACTTTGTCACCTGGTTTGATATTTCTGCTACCTGGTGACCGGCCTGTAAAACCCTTGCAGAAGGTCCGGTAGGTTCCGTTGAAAATGAATGGCATGATAATCCTAATGTAGCTCTGTTTACTTCCCTTTCTGATTTGAATCAACCTTACAGCTGCGCCCAATGGGGGAATTTGGGTAATGGAAATTATGAACCTCTTATCGTCCACGATCCATCCTATAAATTCATGGGGTGGTTTGGCTGCTGTGATGCACAGGAAGGCTGGCCCAGTACTACTTTTTTAACAGAAGATATGCAAGTACATTTTAAGGGCAATTATTTAGGCGCTTCTGAGATTAATTATATCATAGAACAAATGCTGAATAATTGTGGTTCTGACTGCATTGCTATACCACCTATGGCTCTGTTTGCTTATGAAGTGGATGGGCTAACGGTAACCTTTATTGATATTTCAGTTGGTGAAACCTCCACCATTACAGATTGGCAGTGGGATTTTGGTGACGGCAGTACCAGTAATGAACAATTCCCCGTACATGAATATAGTGAACCGGGTACCTATTATGTAACCTTGGATGTCTCAGATAATTACGGTGTTCAGGGAATTCAATATTGGGAATACATTACTTTAGAGGGAGAGTCCACCTGTGGAGCTGATTCAGGAGATGTTACTGGTGATGCAGTAATAAATATTCTGGACATTGTGCAGGTTGCCAATTACATTTTAGGTGTGAGTACCCCCGCTTACGCTTGTGCTGCAGATATTTCCGGTGATGGAATGGTGAATATTTTGGATATTGTTCAAATTGCCAATTATATTTTGGATAATAGTTAATACTGCTCATTAATACAAAACTTGAAAAGGGGAGTACTCCCCTTTTTTATTTTACAGGCGGATTTTCTTTTTTTAAATTTCTCATGCTGGAAAACAGTGAAATTGGGGAATCGTTCAACGGCAGGACAGCGGACTCTGACTCCGTCAATCTAGGTTCGAATCCTAGTTCCCCAGCGAAGGTAGA
>CAZKEL010000079.1:0-6939 GCA_964551815.1 uncultured bacterium | reverse complement strand
CATATTATGCTAAACATCTTTCGAAATAACCCGCTGTGCTAGTCTTGACCCTAAATTTATTATGGATTAACCCAATAATATAATCAAACTACAGATAAGAGTAGCATCGAAAAAAGAGATCGCTGAGTGTAACGTCAATCCTGCTACGCAGGGGACACAGCAAACTTTTTGTTTTGACCCCTTTTTTATTTAGTTGGTAATTCCATGCGATTTGGTGCGGGTCAATTTATTACCTTATATATTTTGTTGTTGGAGGAATATCTTCCGGTTTAACTTCGATAACTTTCCCGTTTCTTGATATAATTAAAGGACTATTTTTCTGTTTTTTAAATATAACCATTTTCCTATAGGCTTCTTCAAGTCCTTTAATGATTTTTTCTTTTAAGTCCTGGAAGCTCTCTTCATTCTTCATCATATTCCCCTTTAATAGTTTTCCAGATTTTTTCATTAGCAATTCGTATATTAGATTTACTGCCTTCAGCTACAACTAAAAACTTATCTCCTGAGTTATCTATTAACATCCACTTGTCAACAGTCGAAATATAAATCTTAAAAAAGTTTGTTAAACCACTTTTAAATCTTCTCTTAATAACCTCCTCAGCAATGTTGTGGCCACCTTCACCAACTCGTGTTTTAACTCTCTTAATTGCTAGGTTAATGGAGTTTAAACTTAAGAATAATAAGATTACATCATATCCTTTTTGCTGCGCTTTTTGAATAACTTCTTTATAGGTTTTTGTAGCAAGAGTCGTCTCAATAGCAAAAGAGACATTTGATTCAAGTAATTCATTCATTCTCGAAAGCATTAATCTCCCTGCTTGAATACCAATATTATCCGGATTAAACGGTGATAGTCCTTTTGCAATTTCATCAGCGTTTACAAATTCTCTGCAATTTAATATATCTGGCAGGATTGTGTAAGAAGCTGTCGTTTTCCCCGCTCCATTCGGACCAGCTATGATATATAAATTCTTCATTCCTATTAAAAATTCAGTCTATATTACCAAAAGTTTACTGTATAAAATATTACACATACTTTGTAGTTAATTACCGCTCATTTTTTGTATTATAAATTGATAGTATAAACAGAAAAAAGTGGACTTTGCAAATTTCACCAAAAGCAGGTAAAAACGCCTGTCCGGCGTATTCCGTTCTTGTGGAAGCAGACGGATCCACCCCACTCAACTGGGGTCACAACGAACTTTTCGTTTTGACCCCTTTTTACATCCAGCCGAATTCAGTAAATACTATACAACCATTACTACCCAATCATTAACAGTTTCATAATATAAAAAAGAGGATTTTAAAATTAATACAATGGCCAAAAATTGAGTATCAATGGTGTTCCTACCAAAACAATAAGAATTTCCAAGGGCAATCCCATTCTCCAGTAATCAGAAAAGCGATAGCCTCCTGGTCCAAGTATCAGGGCATTACACTGGTGCCCGATGGGGGTTAGAAATGCGCAAGAAGCTCCTACAGCAACAGCCATCAAAAAGGGATCAGCACTCACCCCTAAAGATACTGCAATACCCACAGAGATTGGAGCCATAATCAGGGCAGTAGCAGCATTATTGATTATATCTGATAGACACATGGTAATAATCATGATAATTGCAAGGATAGACCAACTTGGTAAACTACCAATCTTACTGATTAATAATTCTGCAATTAACTGACTGCTTCCAGTTGTCTGCAACGCATTACTCACGGGAATCATCGCTCCGAGAAGAACAATAATGGGCCAATCAATCTGCTGATAGAGTTCACGAATGGGCAGGATGCCTGAAAAAATATATATTAATATGGCTCCAACAAATGCAAGCGTTGCAGGCAGAAGGCCTGCCATATTAAGGGCAATAGCACCTCCAAAAATTAACAGCGCAAAGCTGACTCGTGAAAATTCACCTACCTGTACATCTCTTTGGGCCAGGGGCAGCAGGTTCAATGAACTGATATTATCATCAAGATTATTTATATTGCCCTGGATAAGCAGCACATCCCCAACCCTGAAAATAACATTTCCCAATCGTTTACGGATTGGCGTACCCTGGCGTGCAACCGCCATCAATATTAGTGAATTTGATGTTCGTCTTCGAAAATAGGTCCGATTCCTATTTAATAGCGCTGAATCCGGTGTAATTAATACTTCCTTATAGGTGGTGTCTTTATCTTTTAATTGATCTATCCGTGTCCGCATCTTTTTAGTAAGTCTGAGACCATACTCATCCATCATTAATTTCAATTCTACCGGATCTGCCTGAATTTGGTACCTGTCACCCTCCCCTATGATTTGATCGTGCCGGGGAGTATAGATATGTCCATTTTTTGAAATGCAGCCAATTATTGTAAGTCTATCCTCAGTGTATTTTTCGATCTCGTTCACCTGCTTACCAATGAATTTGCAACCCTCCGGGATACGAATCTCCGTTATATATTTATCAATTGAAAATAATGATTCCGTTCCTGGTTTTTTATAGGACCCTTTGGGGATAAACCTCCAACCTATCAGGGCTACAAACAACACTCCCATGATAGCAATGAATCCTCCCACCAGACTAAAGTCGAACATACCAAATGGCGCAGGATGAAACTGCTCAATATCAATATTTTGGGATACAAAATAGTCAGCTGCCGGAGAGGTATTTTCCTCAATAGCTTGGGTCCTCAGTTCCATATACAAACTTTCCCTGAGGGTGGAAATAATGATATTGGGAGGTGTTCCAATCATGGTGATCATACCTCCTAAAATACTAGCAAAAGCAAGGGGCATGAGTATAACACTGGGGGACCGTTTTTGTTTGACCGATGTTTTCACCGCTACCGGCAGCATAAGAGCTAATGCTCCTACATTATTCATAATAGCTGAAAATATGGAGACCACAACACTCAAGCTGGAAATATGAGTCGTCTGGTATTTAGATAAGGGTGTGATTTGCCGGGCAATGACATCTACCACTCCTGAATTACGCAGGGCTCGGCTGATAATCAGGACTGCAGCAACAGTTATTACCGCCGGATGCCCAAAGCCCATGAATATATTGGACGGATCCATAATCAAATTTGATTTTTCACCTCCTAAAATTTGGTCAGCAATAAACAGAATAAATAGGGCAATAATGGAGACAATATCGTAGCGCCATTTCCCCCAGATAAAGAGGATAAAAGTTAGTATAATAATACTGAAAATAGTGATTTGATCAATTGTCATAATTAAACACTAAACTGATATATTGAAGGGATTATGAGCGAATAGTATATTGCATTTATCATCACAGCGGTGTGAGTCTGGGAATTGAAAGCTACCTGCATGAAGCACGCGCCCTTTAGGCTGCTATACTTTATTTTTCTTTATTTCAGAAACTCTAACAATTACAAAGGCAATTAAAGCAAAAACAAAAAATACTAATAACATCCAGGCAATTCCCTGAAGTGAACCAATTATAGTCCGGTATATTTCTAAAATCCACCTGTCACTTGTCAGTTCTACAATTTGAGTATCTTTATGGTGGGCGGTGATATATTTTTCCAAATCCCAGATGCGTACACCACTGGAAATTCCCGTCACCAATATTGCAAAATAGAGATATTTAGACCACACTTTGCTAATGGTATCAGCAATTATTCTATTTAATATGTTCTCGATGGGACTTCTAAATATTTTGATAATTATCAATGATACGGCAACGGATAAGGTGAAAGTGATTATCAATAAAATTAAAAACATAGTTTACGGCTGCTTAGTCCAATTATTCCAGCAGCTTTTGGAGTTTGAATTGTAAGTTAAAATAATTATCACTGCTTTAATTTACAAACATCCCTGCGATTCAATGATGAACTATTTTAATTACTCATTTTTATGATACAGTGCCAGACCAGTGTACTTCTCTATCAGGGGCAAGTCTGATTAAGAGGCTAATGTCATTTATTCGGCGGTTTTAGCATTGAAATATTTAACTATTTCCGGCTTTAATGGCGTATTTCCTAAAATTAAGTCCGCTGCTTTTTCGCCAATCATAAGCACCGGTGAATATATATTACCATTAGTAACGGCAGGCATGATAGAAGCATCCACTATTCTAAGGTTTTCAATACCCTGTACTTTCAGATCAGCATCTACTACTGACATTTCATCCCTGCCCATTTTACAAGTGCCACTGAGATGGTAGGCAGATTCACCTTCTCTGGCGACAAAGTCCAGTATTTCCTCGTCTGTTTGGATGTCTTTCCCGGGGGCAATCTCTTTGCCTCTAAACTCGGACATGGCCTCCGTCTCAATAATTTCCCGGGAGCAACGGATAGCTTCACACCATTCTTTGCGATCCTGCTCAGTAGATAGATAATTGAATTTCAGGCTGGGATATTCCTGCGGATTTGCAGATTTTATATTTATCTCCCCCCGCACATCTGAATTGACAGGCCCCACATGGAGTTGGAACCCATGTCCCTCGTTGGGGGCTGAACCGTCATAACGAATAGCTATGGGCAGAAAATGAAACTGCAGGTTGGGATATGCAACCTGATCATTACTGCGGATAAATCCGCCGGCTTCAAAATGGTTTGATACACCGGTACCCTTCCGCCTGAAAAGCCAATCGAAACCAATTTTTGGTGCCCGCAATGGGTGCAACATGGGGTATAAACTCACCGGCTTCTTACAGGCCCACTGCACATAGACCTCCAGATGATCCTGCAGGTTCTGACCCACACCGGGTAGTTCATGTACCCTGTCAATACCCAGTTTAGTGAGCTGCTCTGAATTTCCCATACCAGAGAGCTGCAATAGTTGTGGTGAATTTATAGCTCCGCCACAGGAAATAATTTCATGGGCATACAGGTATTCTACACCTGAACCCTTCTTAATTTCTACTCCAATGGCTTTTGTGCCCTCAAAAAGTATTTTATTGACCATGGTACTGGTCTTAACCCTGAGATTTTTTCTATGCTTTACAGGGTGGATATAAGCGCGGGCGGCATTATAGCGACGGCCCCGGTAAATGGTTTGGTCAAATTTGCCAAAACCCTCCTGTTGGTAACCGTTAACATCAGAAGTGAAGGGGTATCCTGCCTCCTGAACGGACTTAAAGAAAGCATCAAATAATGGATTTTTACATTGAGGAGTAGTGAGATATAAAGGTCCTTCATCCCCATGGTATGCATCACCGCCAATGAGCCTTTGTTCCAATCTTTTGAAATAGGGCAAGCAATGGGCATAATCCCAATGTTCCAAACCTTCATTTTCTGCCCATTTCTGATAGTCTAATGGATTACCTCTAATCCAGATCATACCATTAATACTGCTGGAGCCACCCAGTACTTTCCCCCGGGGATGATAGATTCTGCGGTTATTCATGAAGGGCTCCGGCTCGGATTCGTACCACCAGTTATAGGTTTTATTGGTGAGGGGATAAGTGAGCGCTGCCGGCATGTGCAGGCGGAAATCCCATTTATAGTCGGGACGACCAGCTTCTAATACCAATACTTCATTCGCAGGGTCTGCACTCAATCGGTTAGCCAAAACGGACCCTGCCGAACCACCGCCAATGATAATAAAATCAAAATATTTTTTCAATACTTTAGTGTATATCTTGGTTGTTTTTGATACAATTATACCCCAATGAATATCTCATCAATAGGATTTAAGATAAAAAGGGAGAGAAATTATTAAGGGTAAGTTAAACGGGAAAAGTTAGCTTTTTAATTTAATTTTGGGGAAACTTATTTTTTACTTCAAAAGGATCAGCTTATGCATACCTGAATAATCACCAGAATACATCTTTACCAAATACACCCCGCTGGCATGCCTATCAGCATTCCACTGTATTTCATGAAAGCCTGCATCTTGCAACCCATCAACCAGAGAGGCCACTACTCTGCCCTGCAGATCATATACTTGCAAGAGCACATGCTGATTTTTTGGCAAGTTGTATTTCATGGTTGTAACAGGATTAAAAGGATTGGGATAAGCACTCTCTAAACTGATGGCTTCAGGTAATAAAACAGCTTCTGTAAGATAGCTAACCATCAACAAATCATTATTTGACCATGCAGGTATATCGCCTGTGAGTAGTGTTAGCTTTGGGTTTTTGGCAGTTAGCAGTTTGAAATCTGGTACATCACCAAGTGAAAGATAATCTTTTGTATAATTACTGCCATCTTCACCCATAGCTGGAATATCGGTGTATTCTCCCTTCCACTGTCTTGCACCGATTACTTCATTCCCATTGTAGGCAATTATCCAATCTCCTATTTGTATTCCTTCGACGGCTTCAATGAAATAGAATGCTTGGCGAGTTGATTGTTTACAATCCAATTCTAAAGGGATATCAATCTTGCTAAGGTTCACATCGGTAAATTGTCCGGAAACTGCAGCTCTTCCTAAAATGGGAGGCTCATACACTAAATCTAAAGCCATCGTTGTTTTCAACCAATAGCCCTTACCTGATTCAAATGACGTAAGACTGCCTTCCCACGTTCCCAGAGCAATTTGGGAGGCTGCAGTACCCTCACCAATAACACCGGTAATGGCAGTTTCAATATCATCCGGCAGCGCTGGTTCTACTTCTGAGGAGGCGGTAAAGGGCCAGGATACTAAATTAGCGCCTTCATGTAATTCATAAACTGTCTCGGGGTCAGTCCGTGTACCTGTAAAAGTAAGTACATCATCCTCTAATAATATGAGCCAATAGCCTGAAGTCCTAGAAATATAATCAAGGCTTCCTACCCATTGACCGGGGGGTAGTTGTGTAGCTCCTACTCCCTCCCCTATAGCGCCCGTTATATTGGTACCGAGACTCCCCAACACCAGAGCAATGGAGCTATCTGCAGGTAATATGGGAAAGCTCACCAGATTCGCTCCTTCATGAAGCGCCAGACTGTAGGTAAATACACATATTCCGTTATCAACTTCTGCGTTTGGATCAAAATTATCAGCTTCGG
>CAZKEL010000078.1:0-7217 GCA_964551815.1 uncultured bacterium | reverse complement strand
CTGTTTATCTACAACCTACATTGAAAAAAGTATCGTTAAGTGTGAAGAACCTTATATATTTAGGAAAAGTGGTAATGATCTGTTTCAATAATAAAAAAACCCCGAATAAATTCAGGGTTTTTTTATTTTTATTTATAAAATATTTTACAAACCAAATCTTACTGAGAATATTTGATTGGCATCAAAATATTCAACAGGTATATATCCATAATCAAGAGTAATACCTTTTCCAAGAATTGATGAAAGATCTAGGGAAGCACCTATTGAATATGATGCAAAGATATTTTCAAGATCTGCCGCTCCATCCTCTCCTTTTTGCTCTTCAGATAAGACATATCCAAAACGAACCTGAGCTATTGAAACATCATAATTAAATAATATGCATGATAAATTAGGTCCATAATTATTTTCTTGATATGTATATCCAACTGTCAAATTATCAATTGGCTTATATGTAAAACCCATATCAACAATTGTTGGCATACCCGACTCTGTTGTAGCTACTGCATACCATGAATTACCTCTGTCTGAGTCATCATCAGCCTGAACATTTAGCCCTGAACCTTCATATCGCATACCTGATCCCAAATTTTTCATACTTACACCAATATTTAAATTATTAATTTCAAGAAAATTATCATATTGCACGCCAAAATCATAACTTATTCCTGTCGAACTTACAAGGTCAATTGTTTCACTTATATAATTCATATTAAGACCAACATTGATACGATCGCTCATCTTTTTAGCATAAGTTAATCCAGCAATGAAGAAGCTAGGAGAAAATGTTTCTCCTGTTCCATCCTCGTTCGCAATAGTAGTAATAGGTATATCTCCAAAGCTAAGCGATCTTATGCTCAGGCCAAAAATTCCTAAATTCGAAATAGGCATTGAAACACCAAAGTTATTTAACTGCGTATCAGCTATATAACTCCTGTATGAAAATGCTGCATTAAATTTACTATTACGTGCAAGGCCTGCAGGATTCCAATAACTGGCGTTCATACCATTTCCTCCTGCAACGGCTCCACCCCCACTTAGATATTGTGCGCTGGGTGTAATATTTAATTCAGGTGCAGCACTTGTACCATTTTTTGCCCCTTGAGCTATAAGCAACCCAAATATCATAGTAATAAATATATATTTTTTCATATTAATTGACTCCATGTAAATAATTTATGATTAATATCTAGTAAGTATTTGTTCTTCTTGAATAATTGCCAACTTTAATGTTTTTACTACTCCAACATCTGGCATATCTACATATGCAAAATACATCCCACTTGCTACTGGCAATCCATCACGATTTCTTAAATTCCAATTCAAGTATTGTGATTCATCATCCTTTTCCAACATGTTTACCATTATACCTCCAACATTAAAAATACGTACAGTAGCCTTTTGCGGCATATGATTAAACCTTACCCACTTATCAGCACTAGACTGTTCACTAGAATGATATCCATAATATGGATTTGGGAAGACATTTAGTTTTTCAACTTCTTTCTTTACTAAATCAGCATCCCCTACAGTTGGGGCTGTGGATGAAAAAGTGAAAATATCAGCTGAACTTAAACCAATTGCTGGGAATATATTTAATGTATATTCTGCATGCAAATATCCTCTAGACCCTCTTTCTTTTGGCCATATAGCAAACAAAACATCTGATGATGTTCCATCCTTCGTTGCATAATCTACCCCACCATTATAATCTGTATTATGTATAAATATATATTCTCTTGCTCCATACCCATCTGCGTGGAACGCTGTGCCATCCCAACCCATATCCCAAATCAGATTTGCTGTTGTTGTTCCATCACCATGATCCATTTCAACATATGATACATTAACCTGTCTAGGTGTGCCTGTCGAAATATCATAGCACTTAAAAGGTATTTTTCCAATGCCTTCATAAGCATATCCTTTATCTCTTCTATAAACTGAACCTTCTGACCAGCCTGATGGATCAGTAGCAAATTCTTTATCTGTAAATTCGCAATCTATAGGGACAAGGTCTGCTGTAGCAACATCTGATCCAAAGAAATTAGCACCTAGGTCTAATCCACCAAATAAACCTGCACCTCCCCAATCAACCCCACTGACCCACCTGTCACCACTATAGTCCCATCCACCAAATCCACCTTTTACAACACCTTCAACAAATATCTCAAGGCCTCCATAATATGTTGGAGTAATGCTGCCATCATCAATAAGATCTGGCTTTATTGGCATATTTTTCAGTACTGTATCACCTGCAGCACCACGTGATGCTCCTGCAACAGTCTCAATTAAATTCCACTGATAATTAAATGAATATTTATTTGTAACATCTATCGGGTTTCCATCAGCATCAGTGCCAGATTCCACTACTGAGATGCTATCTGCAGGACCTTCACTAAAAAACATCGTATAGCTTTTTGAAATTAACGAATCAGGAGCTACCACAGTAATAGCGGGGCTTGATGTTGCACCTCCAGAGGAGTGTGTAGTCGTAACAGCGCTACCATAGGTTGAACTATACTCTGTACCTGGAGGTGGGGCCTGTGGCCTAACAGTAAGAGGTTTAGCAGAGGACTCAAGCTGACCAAAAGGCGGCGCATCTGCTGCTGCTCCTGTGTATGTAGAATATGCACTAACACCAAAATAATAGTCTGAACCATTTGAAAGTGGCATGCCAGTAAATGCATCATTTTTTATTGATATACTTCTGCTGATACCTGAATCTGTTCCAAATTGTACCGGCACATTTATTACATATCCTGTTTCTTCATCGACCTGATTATCAAATACTGTTAGAACAAGATCTTTCTTATCATAGGTTGCCACAATCTTACTTGAAGATCCGCTAGAATTGCTATATTGATATACATTATAGCCTTGAAATTCAAAGTTTTTTACTGATACATCTTCAATAGCTGCAGTAGCAGATGCGTCCATACCCCAATTCAGCACAACTTCTTTATCATATTCACTTTTAACTACGCTAGGAGCTGTAGGGGCAGATGGTAAATTAAATTCCTGATCATATGCATACTGTGCAAATGTATCATGGTATTTCAGTACTGTAATTGATGATAAACTATTTGTACCCATACCTCCTATTGTGGCTACAACTACATCTAGAGTATCACCAAGAGCAAATGTATATGGGCCTGTAGTCATTACAATTCTACGATCTCCAGGTGGAATTTGCATACCATCTATCCACCCTGATCCTGTCAAGGGATCACCATCTAACCAAAATACTGATTCTTCGCCCGTAACTGGATTTGTATTGGGGGATTGATCAGGATAGGCTGGCCTTGGGAGCATTCCTTCAAATATATTATACCACTGTAATGATCCAGAATAACTACCTAAATCAGCATCTGAAATAGCAGTTCCTGCAGCATAGTAGACAAATGAAGTCATACCTAAATCTCCAGTGTCATATAGAAAATCAAACCCTACAGCTGGTGTTCCAAGACCCTCAGCATCATATACTGCGTCGGTATAGTTTCCATTATAGCTATAGCCAAGTGATAAATCTAAATCACAACCAGCATAATCATCTCCATAATCTCCCACATCTAGATCTCCCCATTGTGCAAAATAAAATTTGTCGAATGTTGCATTTTTCCCCGTTGTTGTATATGTGGTGTCTGTACCATCAGATTTTGTGTATGTGTCTGGTAATCCCTTATAAATAATTCGCGCCTTTTTAAAATTCATATTTCCGAGAGGATTAGTTGATGGAAAATTATAACCCCACATAGTAAGCTGGTATTCAATTCCAATCGGGTCTGAACCTGCAAATGCTGTGCTTGGTGGAGTCGATATATCTTTTCCTATATCATTTGCTACAATCCATATTGTTTGATCTGCTCCTGGCCAACCAGGCTTATCAGCAGTGGCACTATACACACCATCACCATCTACATCATCATAAGGAGCACCTTTATCAGCTGGCCAATCTGACCAATTACTATTATCTGCAAGGTTAACTTTCCACACTTGATAATTTTCAGGGTCATCACCTATTCCACTATCAAGAATCACACCTGCAGAAAGTCCATTTGCATAGGTGCTACCATTAACTTTCACATAGGTTGTATCACTTCCATCTGATGCGCCGCCAACATCTGGCAAAAGGCCTCCCCATACTAATCCCTGACTAAATATTACCGACACATCTTCATCTAAATATGATCCATTTGTATGAGTAGGGTCAGCATCATAGGTGAAATAGCCTTCTTTCGTTACCCATGTAGTTAATGTATTAATATCTAATACATCTTCATTATTTCCACTACCCCTAAACAGCATATTCATGCTCTGTAGAAATGATTTTTCCCTTTCTATATCTCTAGAATCAGTGGTTTCAGCGCCAATTAATATTGTTGCTACTATAAATGGTGTAATATACTTTATACAATTATTATTCATTCTATCTCCTTAGAATTTAGAAATTTACTCTGAGTCCAATAAAGATTTGACGAGGCGATCCATATAGGTCATATCCTTGATCTGAAATCCAATGTTGTCTATTATCTATATTTACTGCTTCATACATATTTGCATATTCCTGACCTTGAGCCGCGACTATAGCCTGGCTTAAGGATTCATCAGATAAAAATCCATCGTCTGATGCATTACCTGTTCTATAATAAACATTAATAATGTTTCTCCTATCAAATATATTTTCAACATAAGTATAAGCTGTCACACCAAATGGTAATGCTTTTTCTAGTCGAATATCAACAGTATAGGAGGGAGGTGTAGTTGAGCTGTTCAATGCTTCAAGTGGCGTTCTTGATCTTGGATCACTATCTACAAGGAGAGCACCTTCATCCCTATCTCTCTGTCCCATACTACCAGTAGCTCTGGTATAATTATGACCACTACTAAAATTAATCAATGAATTTACATGCCAACCACCTGTTAATAGATTAGAACTTGATGTGATGTAATCTAAAATGACTGAGCCCGTATGTTTATTATTAAACATAACTGGATTAACTACTGTAGGAGGATCCTCGCCATTTTCTATAGATGATACTTGGCCATTTGGATTTGAATTGGTTGATTTTGCATCACTTAGAGTATAGTTTAATAAAGCCTGCACCCCATTTACTCTATTTGTTTTGACTGTGGCTTCAAAACCTCTTATTACTGAAAAATCACCATTTACATAAACGTTATAGTCAGCAGCCTTAGAGCCAAGTTCAGTAACTTGTCTTTCAATCGTTATTTGACCTTCTGTGTTTTTGTAGTAAGCAGTAAGATCAAATGAAGCATTATCTGCAAATTGATGATTAAAACCAATCTCATATTGAGTAGTAATTATGGGATCAAAATCAAATCCTGTAGGATCAGAAATAAAGTTTTGGCCTCCAAACGTTCTCGCTAACCATGTAGTACTTTCAAATGCATTATTCATATCAGGCATTTGTGCAAATTTTCCATATTGCAAATGAAAAACTGTTTTGTCCGATACGGGGAAAGCTAAACCTAATCTTGGCTGAAGGATAGATTTCGTTTCAGCTTTATTAAGGCTGTCAACAGTATATGTATCGCTATCAAAAGCTGGATTTGCAGGATTATCTAATGCGAACATATCGGATGTATATTGATCATATCGGAAACCAGCATTTACAACAATATCATTCAATTCAATTTTATCAGAAAAATATACCGACATTTCTGATGGCTTTTTAGGTCCATTTGGTTCAGCATCAGATTCATTCATGAATTCATCATATCCATAATTATATGCACCTGTCTGCCTTAATTTAACTGCCGCAGCCACCATATCGTAGGCTGCTGAATCTGGATTAATTAGATTACTAAAAGTGGCATCTTGATTTAATGATAAGATAGCTGATGAGCCAAGGGAGTACGATCTAATTTCCCAATTTTTCATTGCCAAACCAGCTTTTAATTCATGATTTCCTCTCTGTGCTTTAAGATCTAAACCAAAACCAGTATACCCCTGTGTTCTTGTATAATATCCAGTACGAATTCCTCCCGGCCTTGCAAAACCAAAACCTGCAAAATCGTATGGATCAGGGGAATCGCCATCAAAGCTCATTGCAATAGTCGTGTCATTTAAAGCATCAAACACAGACTGCTGCTTACCCCAGGCCATTATATCATCAAATGAATCATGAGAAAAATTCGGATCATATTGATCGTAACTATAATGGAATGAGGATATGTTCGCCGACACAAGAGTATTTTTATCAATAAAATAAGAAGCTTTTGCGGTCAATAGCCTATTTAGATCCGATCTTTCTGCGGCTCTATCTTGGTTAAACATGTGATAAATAGGCGTTGAATTTATTGTTTTTTTACTTGTTGTATTAGCAATCCCTATTTTAAGAATTAAAGGGTTATAGTCTAATTGAACCGTTCCATTTATGGCAAGCTTTTCCTGTTTGCGCCCACCAGGCACTGTTGCATCATCCCAATTAACAGCCTGCATATCGGATGTACTTCCACCTCTATCTCCAGAATCATAAAGTGTATCAAACTTAGCACCATAGAAATATTGTGGGCTGTAATCATCTGTGCTCATATTATCTAACGCTAAGAAGTATCTTATTTTATCACCCAGCAAGGGTCCACCAACTGTTGCAACTATGTTTGATCTATTATAATTTGTTTCATTTTCAGCTAATAATGAAACACCTAGCTTTTCTCCACCAGTACGTAAGGTCTGCTGAATAATTCCGCCATTAGCCCCACCAAGTTCAGCACCATAACCACCCGCATTAACCTTAATCTCTTCGAGTGCTTCTGGAATAACACTTATAACATTATCTGTGCCCACCATACTTCTTGTTGAAGCACCATTGAGCTGATAGTCAACTTCATCAGAGCGACTTCCACGTATATAAATTTCATCATTTTGCTTAACGACACCCGGTTGTAAAGAATAAAAAGCAGATGCATTACGTGTTGGTAAACCTCTAAGTTCAGAAGCAGTTATAGATCTTACAACATTAGTCGCTGTAAGATTGATCAGAGGTTTTTCTGCCCTTACTTCTACAACTTCGCCTTCAATAGTAGATTTTTGAAGACTAAAATCTTGAATAGATGTCAAACCAGATGACACGGTTATATTGGATATTTTTAATACACTATATCCTATATAATCGCAACTCACTGTATATGTTCCTATAGGCACATCCAATATAACAAATGCACCGTTATTGTCTGAAGCGGCACCAAGAGAT
>CAZKEL010000077.1:0-7217 GCA_964551815.1 uncultured bacterium | reverse complement strand
CATTGTCATAACAGTAACTTACAGCCCTTATCATGTGCTTAACTAGTCTTGACCCATTTTTATTACCAGGGGTACGGTTCGAACAAATGAAAATAATATTTTATCTGATTTAAATTATAGTTTAGAACAAAATTACCCCAATCCATTCAATCCATCCACCAATATTAAATTCCAATTAAAAGAAGATAGCCATGTAAGCATCAAAATATATGATATTTCAGGTCAATTGATATATGATCTAATAAATGGTAAATTGGAAAAAGGTCAAAAATCGGTAAACTGGAACACTATTAATCAAGAGGGTAATAAAGTTGCCTCTGGTGTGTATTATTATGTGCTCTCCGTTAAAAGTACAGAATCTAATGAAATTTATTCAGATTCCAAAACCATGATCATATCTAAATAGGGAGTAAATAAACAATGAAATTTAATTTTATCATAATTCTCTTCATATTATTGGGTTGTGAGAATACAATTTTTAGTGGATCAGGTTCTACCATTAGCACAACGCCTCCAACTCCACCCATCAGGACTGATTTAGAAGTATCATTTAATGAACTGCCTTCATTGAATAATCCACAAGAAATATGTTTTCATTATAAGATATATGAAAAATATGGTGGTTATAGTCAATGGGATGAAAGTCTTCAGGAAAGAATTCATATAAATTTTACTATTTATGGAGACAATTTAATAGGTACAAATGAAATTGCCGATGCTGCGTGGATTCAAGAAGTTACTATCGGGCAAGAAATTACATTATGCCCAGAATTTATGGAGATAAATAATGATTCCATTTCTATTATTAAAACGAATTGGTTTTTTTATTATGATGAATATCCTCCAATTGATCCATTGGTTACTTTTCTTCAAATATTCAAGTTTAATAGTGTATCTGGAGAGTTTTCTGGAATAGATCGAAGGGAATAATTTTTTTTGTCCCTTAAATACAATAATCTCACCTTTTAGCTTCATAGCCAACTGAACTGCCAATCTGGTCTTCCCTGTGGCAGTGGGACCAAGTATTACTAATAGATTACAATTAATTTTCGGAGGATAATCCACTAAAGAAATTTAGGTAATTATATTTGATTCCACTCCTAAACTATTATAAGTTACAGGGTGAGTAATTCAATTGGAGGCTACCGATAATTACTTTAACCACAGAGCCATAAGGAAAAATAAAATGAAAATGAAAAAAATAGTTCAACATCTAACCGCTGTTGTACTCATGCTATTATTGGGAGGTTGTGAAGAGTTAGACACCTTGCTGGGCGATGAGACTACCGATACTGATGAAGTAACCCCGGAGCAAACTGCAGAAGCAGATGCGTTAGTGGCAGAAGCCAATGAAACAGTCTTTGAAGATCTGCGATCTTTAGCAGATGAAGAAGTTTCGGAAGATGCATTGGACTCTCCCGGAACAGAAGTCAAAACTAAACTGGATATGTCTAATTCTCACCAGAAATACAAAGAAGCCATTGGGAAAGATCCTAATCACCCCGGTGCTAATTTCGGGGCTGCATTCATGGAAGTTGCCATGGCAAGCCAGGATGAATTATTAGAAAAAACCTTTAATGAATGGGGGAAGTGTTTTAAAAATCTCTTTTCTGAAGGTGAAGAAATGGATAGAGCCCTATCCTTGCAGAATCAATTTCAAATGGGCATACCCGCGTCTGGAAGTGTCTTTTTCAGTTTTGAGGCTAAACAGGTGCTGCAGTACATCCCCATTGTGACCTCTCCTGAATATATGCTGCTAAACAATGAATATGACTGCCCTGAAATAAGTTCACTTCAGGACTTACTGGAAAAAGTTTTTCTTGACCGATTTGTAAAAGCCAACGCCTATTTAGATAAAGCGGTTGGGAAAGAATTTGTCTTTACCGTAACCGGAAAAATGATGGGAGATGAAGATCAGGATCCCATTACCATTGATGATACAGAAATCTATCTCATGAAAGCATTTCTCCATTATATGAGCGGTGTTATATACAGCATCATCACTTATGATGTAAATGTGCCCTATTATGATCTGATTGCCGGCATTGAAGAGGACTACAGCTGGCAATGGCTTGCACAGGATGCTGACATTCTCACTATTCGAAACGGAAAGGAGAATTCCTTAGCCAGTGCACATACTGAATTTAATAATGTTTTTGATTCCATTGAATCTGCCTGGGAACATTTAAAAACGGATAAAGAATTTCAAAATGATGTGATTCTCCTTGAAGATGTGACAGATGCAGTGGGGGAATTTGATAAGGAAGTTTCTGATGTCATAGATGAAGCAAAAAGTTTTCTTAACGATAAATATTCAGTTACTATAGATTTTGGTGAATGTGAGGGAGTCTATGATGCCAATGGAAATTGGACAGAAGAATGCACCACTAATGAAAAGGAGATAGCCATTCATCTTAAAGGTTTCATGTCCGACCCTCCACAAAATCTAAAACAGATATTTCCTGCATATACTATTGAAAACGGAACATGTGAGGATGTTGAATACAACGAAGAAACAGACGAATATGAGCCTGTAACTCATAGTTGTCCTAAAATACAGTTCGCTGCAACAACCTGCGATGCCTGGAAATCAGATTGGGATGTTACCATTGGCGGTTTATTTCCTGATATGACTACAACCTTGTTTTTTGATGAAATTATAGAACTTGACAATGAAACCTGCGATGAGGTAATAGGCGGCGGAGAAATAGATTTTTAAATTGTACCTTGTTTTAACTATGAAAGGGGAAGGGAAGCCTTCCCCTTTTCTTTTATGGGGAAGTTTAGTATTTCTTTTTATCGGAATATGTTATGGGCAGTTTTCACTCACTCGCTGGCTGCACCCCTTCCATGAACAGAGGAAAAATATTCCAACCCAAAGCCATTTTTTTACTTCACACAATAGTAGTATTGATTTTCTCCAAATGGATGATTCTCTGAAATTAACACAATCTGAAAATAGCATTGGAATTCAATATTCTCTGAATAATACTTCCCATGTTCTGCTGGAGTTTGGCGAGAAAAGATACAATTTTAATTATTTAACTGCTGAGTATGGATTCTTTCAGGAGCTGCAAAACTCCACTACAACCATTGGAATCAAATTTCCGGTTTATAACAGAGTTGAGATCAATTTATCGTTAGACATGAATGCCGGTAGTTCAAGGCTGTATCCCCATGTGTTTTTTTATATCAAACCATGGAATGGAATAGAAATCGAAATGGGACAGGATATTGAATTCTCTCCATTTACTCCAGAATTATATTATAGTGACTTTTTCTACAAAATCTCAGGGGGAAAACAAGAAAAAGCGACAAAGTATATAAAAGGTGTATTTGAAAGTAATCTATATACACTTTCCCAATTATCTTCAATTAGTAATCTTCTTTTAAAGGGGAATAACTTCCATTTTGAAGAGGGGTTCTCCCAAAGAAATCTGACAGAACTGGAATTGACTTTACCTAATGAATCAATAATCAACTTAACCTACCAGAGCCATGCCCGCAACCTCTCCTATGACTTAAAAACCGATGTTGAAAATGTTTTTTTATACATGAATAATATGGAATTTAATACCCGTTATATCCAAGCCCGGATTAAAGTTAATAAATTTTCCGGGATATCTCTGGGATGTAAGTATCAACGAGGGAATATGATCATTTCAAGCAGATTAAGACCCTCAAGAGTGAGCAGTGATCTGGTAGCATTTTTTAATACCGCTTCCATTATATCTGCTAAAACTTTAGGAGAAAATCACCAATTCAGCCTGGCATTGAAAAAAGATAATATGATTACGAAGACATTGAACATGTATTACCAAGTGAAATGGCAGCAGGATGTTTTTGATTATAATAGCACCACCACTTCTCTTTACTTATTTGGGGGCATTCCCAATTACTTTGATGATCAGGATCTCAACCTCACTGGAGTAAATGCAATGGGTCTCCAAGTTGGAGGAATGTTCTGGATAGGGGATTGGAGTATTGGAGGCGAGTTTTCACAATATATTCCCTATAAAACAACTGTGAGAAAAGACTATCCCCAATCCGGAAAAGCCGTTGAAAAGAAAAGGTATGGCGGTGGATTATTCAATATTTTTCTTATAAAATCGTTTTAAATTTTTCCTCAATTTTTAGGTTTTAAAATAATACTCAACCCATTTACTTTTTCATGTAGGAGAAAAACATGCCGGAATTTTTAATCATTCTCATCAGCCTCATAACAGGACTTCTCATTGGCTGGATATTGAAGGGATTTAGTCAACCCAAATCTGCCACAGTCACCCAGAAAGAATTAACCCGCCTGACAGAGGATAAAGCCAAGGCAGAGGCAAAATTGGATCAGATGGAAGAAATCAAAAATGGGATGGAAACTGTTTTTAAATCGTTAGCAGGTGAGATCACCAATAATAATACAGAAGCGTTTCTAAAATTAGCTGGGGATAAGTTTAATGAACTGTCAGAAAAAAATGAAAAAACCCTCTCCCAAAAGAAAGAACTCATTGACCAAAATATAGGAGATATGAAAAAAACACTAAAGTCACTACATGATCAATCTGTAACTCTAAACCAACGTTTGGAATCTAATAGTCAAGAAGCACAAAAACTGCAAGAATCTACAACTAAACTGCGCGAGATACTGTCATCATCTCAGAAAAGAGGTCAATGGGGAGAACGCATGGTGGAAGACATTCTAGATTTCATTGGCTTTTTGGAAGATAAAAACTATGTGAAGCAGACACAGGTTGAATCCGGTGAAAAGCCAGACTATACCTTCTTCCTCCCAAAAGAAAAGAAACTGAATATGGATGTGAAATTTCCCTTAGCAAGTTATGAACGATTTGTAAATTCAGAACTGGAAGAAGAACGGGAAATCCAAAAAAAAGAATTTCTCAAGGATGTAAAGAATCATGTTAAAACCATTGCAGGCAGGGAATATATCAATCCGGCAGAAGGTACTTTGGACTATGTGCTCATGTTTATTCCCAATGAATCTATTTATGGATTTATTAACCAGGAGGATACCAAACTTATAGACTTTGCCTTGGAGAAGAAAGTGCTACTCTGTTCCCCCTTAACCTTGTATGCCATGCTGTCTCTCATTCACCAGGCAACCCGTAATTTTGCCATGGAAGAAAAAGCAACGGAAGTGATGAATTTATTAAATGCCTTTCGCCAGCAATGGGGAAAATATGTGGAGGTAATGGATAAAATGGGTCGAAGTCTGGATACTGCCAAAAAAGATTATGACACTATGGTAGGTACAAGAAAAAATCAGCTGGAAAAGCCTCTTAATAAAATTGATGAAATTACTGCCGGGGGTGAGGTGGTAGAATTAGTGGAATAAAATAAAACCCGTCTGCCGAAAGGGTAGGCATGCAACCTTGTTTGTTTTACTTATTATTATTAAACCAATCGGATAAGCTATTGTATAATAGATAAATCCATCCAATTGTAAATATTAATTTCGAACCCATTTTATTTAATTTCTTGAAAAGTTACCTTTTCTAATATGTGTATATAGTGTGTATATTAGATTGTGTCCAGCAGGGAGATAATTAAACGTTTACTAAAGGATGGATGGTTTTTACATCATGTAAAGGGATCCCACCACCAGTTTAAACATTTTGAAAAATTGGGGAAAGTGACTGTTCCCCATCCTAAAAGGGATTTTCCCATCGGTACATTGAAAAATATTTTTCAATGTGCAGGTTGGGATTGGAAAGGAAGAAAAAAATGAAATACGCAATTATTATTCATAAGGACAAAAATTCGGACTACGGTGTAACCGTGCCTGATCTTTCTGGTTGTTTCTCAGCGGGGAAAACAATGGATGAAGCCCTCGATATGGTGGGGGAAGCCATAGAATGTCACCTGGAAGGTTTAATATTGGATAAACAAACACTTCCAAAACCACATCCAATTGAATTTCATCAGAAAAAAAAAGAATATAAAAATGGTATATGGGCAATTGTAGATGTGGATTTATCTCGGTTGGCAGTTAAAACCAAACGGATTAATATCACTATGCCTGAAAATGTAATTGCTGCAGCGGATAAATATGCCCGGTCTCACCATATCAGCCGATCCCGCTTGCTTACTCAGGCAGTGAGTGATTATATCTTGGAGGAATAAAAACTTGATTTACAAGACTCATTTAATTTAAAAGTTGATAAAACGTATTTCACTAAAAAAACTTTTTGTACTTTAATAAATTGCTCAGATTCTAAGGTAACGAAATAAATTCCACTGGATAATTTTGTACCATTAAATTTAATTGAATGATACCCTGCTTTTATTATCCCTGAATGTAATATTGAAATTTCCCTGCCCCGAATATCATAAACAATTAAACTGATTTGAACCAATTCAGGGATTGAAAACCGAATTGTTGTCACCGGATTAAAAAGATTGGGGAAAGCCGGAAGTAATTCAAATTTTTCTGGTACAGGATATTTTTTAAATGATAATGAACCATATTCACTGGAGCCCATATCCGGAGCGCTGCCCACATATTCATTTTCTCTTAAATTAATCGTCAGCTTATGCCTCTGTTTCCTCCAATCCTCTAGAAACTTTTGAGGGCAATACAAAAAGAAATTCTCCTAGTGCTAATGCAAATTCAATGGTTTTACGAGCATCCTCTTGTTCAGGGAGATCAGCTTTTTCATCAGCATGTCTTTGATCATTTGCATCAAGTCGTACTTGGTGTGCCCATTTTTCCATTTCTTCAGTTATCAAATGATCAGTAGCTGCTTTTTTAATTCTTGAATATAAATCGCCTTTAATATACTTCTTAGTTTTTAACATAGAATCAACGGAGCTTGCTGCTAACATTATTGCGCCTGCTGGTGCGTGTATACTATCTAATGCTTGTTTGAGATATTCTCGTGCTGTATCAGGAATTGATTCATCAACTTGGGTAGTATAAGGATATATTTCTGTAACAAAATGATCATTTCTACTTGAAGCCGCAGTTACTATACCACCGCACCTTGTGCATTTATAAACTTTCCATATTCTCTTATTTTTTTCATCATGTGTTGTCGTGTTTGCTGCCCACATCTTAGGTAAGTTTGGTGTATCAACATTGCAATGAGGACACCTATTTAATTCTAATTGTTCGGATAATGTTGCCATTAATTAACAATTAACCATAAACTGGACTTCCCCTAAATAAGTTTACAGTGAGTTAAGCAACTGTTAAATTACACATC
>CAZKEL010000076.1:0-7533 GCA_964551815.1 uncultured bacterium | reverse complement strand
TGATTCTCTTATTATCCATATTAATTCCATTCAAAGGCTCAGTAAATTTACCGTCAATTTATTACTGATAATTCCAATTGAAGATAGTAAAAGTACATCCGGAAAGCCTGGGAGCTGAAATAGGCATTCAGCGGGGAAACCGGCTCATGCGCATAAACGGGAAACGAGTTCAAGATGAACTGGATTATAAATTCCGCATTACTGAAGAATCACTTATTCTGGACTTTGAGATTGATGGTAAAATCGAACAAGTTGAGGTTGAAAAAGAGTATGATGATGATTTAGGAGTAGAATTTGAAGAAATGAAAATTCGCAGCTGCGCCAACGACTGTGTATTTTGCTTTGTTGATCAAAATCCCCCCAATATGCGCCAGGGTATGTATTTTCGGGATGGTGATTACAGAATGTCCTACCTTTATGGGCATTATATCACTATGACCAATATGGGGCAGAATGAACTCAACCGAATAGTTGAACAGCGTATGTCTCCTCTTTATATATCTGTCCATGTAACCGACCCTGAATTACGTCAACAATTATTTCTGTACAAACGCGATGACGGACTTCTCAATAAGTTGGCTTTTCTGACGAAAAATGGTATAGAATTACATACTCAGATTGTCCTCATGCCCTCGGTGAATGACGGAAAATATCTCGAAAATACTCTGAAAGATTTATATCAGTATTTCCCTCTTTTGCATTCCTGTTCCATCGTTCCGGTGGGACTCACCGGTCATAGGAAAGGATTGATGAAATTAGAATCTGTGGATAAGGCTTATGCGGAAAACCTCATTAAAAAGCTGCCGGCACTTAGAAAGACCTTCCCTGGTAAGGACTCAGCCTTTGTCTTATTGTCTGATGAATGGTATATCCTGGCAGAATCAGATTTTCCGCCAACTAAAGAATATGGAAACTTTGATTTAGCGGAGAATGGTGTGGGGCAGGTGCGTTCTTTTTTAAATAATTTTGAGGAAGAATCGGCGTCCTTCCCTGAATCCATTCCATCACCAGTCCATATAACCCTTGCTACAGGAACGCTGGTGTATTCTACCTTTAATAATGAAGTAATACCCCGATTGAACCAAATAGAAAATCTGTTTGTGAATATTGTTCCCGTTGAAAATAACTTTTATGGAAAATCTGTTACGGTTACAGGGTTGCTCACCGGTACAGATATCATTTCACAGTTATCGCCCTGTGATTTAGGAGATGCCGTTTGGATGAGCCACCGAATCTTAAATGATGAGGGTACGCAAACATTGGACGATCTCAGTATTGAGGATATTTCCACTGCAATAAATACCCCCTTGCAAATCAGTAACGATAGTTTCTTAGAATTAATAGGGATGCTGAATCATGGCTAATCCCACCATTGCCATTTTAGGGAAACCCAATGTGGGGAAGTCCACTTTATTTAACCGTTTGGTAGGGACAGTACATTCTATTGTGTCTCCTGAAGAGGGTGTAACCAGAGACAGAGTATATGGTACTTTTGACTGGAGAGGACGGTATTTTAATGTCATTGATACAGGTGGTTATATTCCAGACTCTGATGATGTCATTGATTCTCATGTACGCTTCCAGGCGGAGATTGCTGCTCATGAAGCTGACTTGGTCATATTGGTGATGGACGGAAGAAGCACCATTACCTCCTCAGACAGAGCGCTGGCAGAACAGGTTCAAAAATCAGAAAAGCCCTTTGTATTAGCTATTAACAAAATTGATGAGCAAAAGCAAGAAACCCAGGCAATGGAGTTTTACGAATTGGGGTTAGGAGAATTCTACAGTATATCTGCTCAGAATAACCGATCTATTGGTGACATGCTGGACAATATATTTGATCAACTTCCAGCAGAAATATATCATTTCGATGCAAGGGAGGACTGCATCAATTTAGCAATAGTAGGTATGCCTAATGTGGGTAAATCTTCTTTAATGAACTCTCTGCTTCAGGAGGAAAAGTCCATTGTTACTCCCATTGCCGGTACCACCCGTGATTCTGTTGACTCTTTTCTGCGTTATGATAAGAGGGATATCCGTCTCATAGATACTGCGGGCCTGAGAAAAAAATCAAAAATTACCGGTGACATTGAATTTTACAGCACCATCCGTACTTTCAGGGTAATTGACGACTGTGATGTAGCAGCTGTTCTTATTGATGCAGATAAGGGCTTTAATAACCAGGATAAGGATATTATCCGTCATGTGATTGACTCTGGCAAGGGACTCATGGTTGTGGTAAATAAATGGGATCTCATTGAAAAAGAGACAGGTACACTTAAAGAGTATCATCTGGATATTACAGATCAATTTCCTGCTCTTGAATATTATCCCGTTCTCTTTGTCTCTGTGGCCCATAACCGTCGAATCAGAGAAGTTATTAAGCTCTCTCTGGAAATTTTTGACGAACGGAGGAGAAAAGTGAAAACTTCTGAACTCAATGATTTTTTGAAAAAAACTATCTCCCATCACAATCCACCCTTGATAAAAGGAAAAAACATCAATCTGAAATATGGTGCACAGGTGCGTCATTCTCCCCCTATTTTTGCTTTTTTTGCCAATCATCCGGATTTAATTCCTATTCAGTACAAACGCTATATTGAAAATAGATTACGAGATTATTTTGGATTTTCCGGCGTACCTGTTAAAATATCCTTCCGACATAGTAAATGAGTAAAAAAATACTGGTTACCCTGATGATCGTTTCTCTGGGTTTTGCAGGGAGAGAATGTCTCCAATTTGCAGAAAAAGATGCACTGGGACGGTATCAACGACCTGATAAACATACTTTTGCTATATCCCCGTCAGGACATTTTTATATTCATTTTGATACTACCGGTACTGCAGCACCTGACTTGCTGGATAATGATAATAATAATATTCCGGACTATGTGGATGAAGTTGGAATCATTGCTGATTCTGCCTATCAAGTATTGGTCCATGAAATGGGCTTTGCTGAAGAACCGCATGATGGTAGTGGCGGCTATGATATTTATATCATGAGTTATGCCGCAGGGGTATATGGCTATAATATGTCAGAATCTGATGGAATATCCTATTTGAAAATTGATAATGATTATGTGAATTATAATTCTGAATTCAATCTCACACCCCTTGAAATTATGCGTATAACCGTTGGGCATGAGTACTTCCATGGTATTCAATGGGGATACGAACATATATTGGGGCAAAATCAGTACTTTTATGAAATGACCTCTATGTGGTTTGAAGATGTATTGATTCCTGACGGTAATGATTATCTTGACGATTGGCAGGATGAATTTCTTGAAAATCCTACTGCAGCCTTTGACAATACAGGTAAAGGGTATGAATTGGCATTGTTCGGTCATTACCTTAGCTCCTTTATTGATCCTAAAGGGAAAGAGGACGCTAAAAAGTCCACCATTATGCGGGAAATCTGGGAACGCTTTCGGGATTATAATACTACCGTTGTCTCTGCAGCTTCTTATGTGCTTGAGAATAACTACCAATGGGATTTTTCCGAAGCATGGATTGATTTCGTTGCCAGAAATGCCTATAACAGTCTCTTTGATTCCATGGATAACACCTTTTACTATTACATTGACCAAGCCCTGGTCAAACCCATAAGTACTCAGCCTGTGCTGATTAACTCGCAATTTACATTTGATAAAACTCTAACAGAAAAGTCTGCAGCGATTCAATCCCTGCGGATGGATGATCCGGTACTTTTGGAAATATCTCATAACACAGATGATTATTATGTTCGTCTGGCTCAGGTCTCCCCATCGGGAAACCACAGCTATCACGATACACTGCAAGCCTATTTAGGTCTCTATGAGAATGATTATTTTCACTTCTTTCTTTCTAAAAAAAGTTCTTCAAATTATGTGCAGTTTACTCTTAACTACTATCCTACTGACAGTTTGCCTCCACTGCAGCCCACAAGATTAAAATTGGAGGAGTCCTATCATAACATCTCACTGAGTTGGACTGCCTCCCCTGGGCCCGGTGATTCCCTGGTATATAATATTTATCAGGTAGAGGCAAATGAACCTGTGAAAATCGGCAGCACCGATAGCACCAGTTACTCTGTTACTGCTGATTTTATCCCCAATTCCAACTACATCTTTTATGTTTCTTGCGAAAACCAGATTGGAGAGTCATTGCCTACAGAAAGTAAAGAAATTCTGTACCCTGCACATTTACCTGCTCAATCTTCCTATATCCAGGCAGTACCCATGCAGGATTCCATTTCGGTATTCTGGACGCATTCTAATGGTCCCGGCGATTCTCTTTATTACAGAATATTCCGAAATGGGGAACTGGTTCAATCCACTGTGGATACTACCTGGTTGGATACTACTCTAATTGGCAGCAGTTATTATCAATATGCAGTCCTTGCGGTAAATGATGAAGGAGAGTCAGAAAAGGTAGAAGCGGTACAAGTAATGTCTTGGCCTGATGTAGATTCTGTAATGGAAAATACACTAATTTCGGTATATCCTAACCCCTATGATGGCAGCAGTGATTTATATATTATATATTCCCTGAATGACGAAAATTTTCTTCCGGAGATGTCCTTAATGAATGTAAGTGGAAGACAAATTCTCTCCCAAAAATTAGCCTATAATACTAAAGGATGGCATAGGCAAAATATTGCTGAAATGCTGCCTAATACCCTTTCCGCAGGAATTTATTTTATAACCCTCAGCCCTCACAACTCAAAGACAGGTACAGCAAAAATTACTCTGATTAAATAATGCCCGAGTATTTTTTATCCGGTGAGTCAAAAGGGGAATATGCTGAAAAGGGTTCAGTTTTTACAGCTAAGGCGTATCCGATCAGCTCGCTTAGTGAGGTAAAAGCTATATTGAGTAATCTTAAAGAGTCATTTGCTGATGCCAGCCATTTCTGTTCAGCTTACCGAGTGTATCATAATTCAAGGCTTGATGAATTTGCTACAGATGCAGGAGAGCCAAAGGGGAGTGCCGGACTGCCTATTCTTAATGTACTGAAACGCTATGAGTTGGTAAATACCTGTCTATTTGTTCTGCGGTTTTATGGTGGCAGCAAATTGGGGATCCCGGGACTTATACATGCCTATGGAACTGCTGCTGAGAATGCTATTTCAAATGGGATTAGAATACCCTGGATTCCCACAGTTAATATTACCCTGTCATTTGCCTATGTGCTACAGGGAAAGGTAGAGGCGGTTTTACACAGGTATAATGTGAATATTATTTCAACAGATTATGGGGAGTCAATAAAATTTCAGATAGAAGTAAGTACCCAAAACAGGGAGGAAGTAGTAAACAATTTAACTGAGGTGTCAACGGGAAGGATTGAAGTTAGCTTTTAACTGCTGTTCTTTGTGAATTGCAAATGGCTGCAAGGTTCAGTCAAACAGAAGTGAGCAGGGAAATAGGTTACTTCTCATCATGGGTTAAATAAATGGGGAGCTGAGGCAGGTACCCAAATCCCCGGTCTCTGGAAATCAGTATATATCCACACCTCTTTGCTATGAACATTCCCAATTTAATAAATAGGGTCTATCTCGCCTGCCTGCTTAAATCCTCTGGCACGCAGGGCACAGGAGTCGCATTTTCCACAGGGGATTTCTTCATTTTGGTAGCAGCTCCAGGTTAGGTTGAGAGGAGCCTTTAAGGACATCCCCAATGTAACAATATCCTTTTTAGTGAGAGTTATGAGGGGAGTTTTTATTTTTATCTGTGTCTCTTGTTTTGTTCCCGTCTCAATAGTCTTTTCAAAGGCGTTAAAAAAAGAGCGTCTGCAGTCAGGGTAGCCTGAGGAATCTTCTTCTACAGCGCCAACATAAATGGCAGATGCTTTCACTACTTCTGCCCAACTGGTGGCAATGGAAAGTATATTGGCATTCCGGAAGGGGACATAAGAAATAGGGATTTCTGTATTTTCCAAATCAGCAGGAGGAACTTGAATTTCAGTATCTGTAAGGCAGGAACCTCCAATTTCTGCCAGGTGAGAAATACCCACTACCAATCTGGCATTTACTTTGTAATGGTTGGCAATGTCATGAAAAGCCTGCAATTCTCTTTTTTCAGTCCTTTGTCCATAATTTACATGGAGGAATGCAGGTGAGTATCCGTCATGAATAGCAGATGCCGCGGTAACACAGCTGTCCAGTCCGCCAGATACAAGAATTATTGCCGATAATTTGTCTCCTTTCTCCAGTCTCCTTTCTCCTTTCACCCTTCTCCCTGCATTTGGCGTGGTAACAGCAGGCAGGCTGCTCTGTAATTGGCTGCTACTGAGGTAGAGCATCGAATAAGCTGTCCGGAAATATGGCGGGACAACTGATTTTTTGGCAATGAGACAGCAAGCTTCACATAGCGATGTGCAAATAATTTTGTTCTATTTTGTAATTCCTTATTATCCATAGTTTGGTCCTTTCGTATTGTTGTTTTTTATATCTTCCATCTTCCATCTTCCATCTTCAATCTTAAATCTTAAATCCCTACACTCCCTTCTGCTCTTTATCCCAAATCACTTTATGCATTTGCATTTGCATCCTCACAGGCAGGTTTTCTGCTAATATCCATTCAACCATTTGTTGGGGGTCAATCTCACCAAATGTGGGGGAAAATAATACGGTACCCTTTTTAGCTAAGTCATGTTCCTCGATTTTAGCTTTCGTCCAGTCAAAATCGTTTCTGTCACCAATAACAAATTTCACCTCGTCATGAGGTCGGAGTTCTCCTACAATGGACCACAGATTTTTCTTTTCCATACCGCTGCTGGGACATTTAAAATCCACAATTTTTATCACTTCTGCAGGTACATCAGAAACAGACAAAGAGCCTCCTGTTTCCAACATCACTTCATACTTATTATTAACCAATTCATTCAGCAGATCAATACATTCTTCCTGAAAGAGGGGTTCACCGCCAGTGACTTCCACCAGATTGCAATCCCATTGTTTAATTTCACTCATAATTTCAGCTACTTCCATGTCTTGGCCCTCATAAAAGGCATATTCCGTGTCGCAGTAGCTGCAGCGCAGATTGCAGTAGGTCAGACGGATGAAGATACAGGGCCGTCCTGCATGGGTGGACTCCCCTTGAATGGAATAATAAATCTCATTGATCTTCAGCGACATAGGGAAATTTAGATATTTCATAAGTTGAGTTCCTAAGTTTCAAAGTGTGAACCTATTTTAGAGCATTGCACTCTTATCCTTTCTCTCTTTTCCTTTTTCCAAATAAAGCATCTTTTATCTTCCAGCCTGCGCCATTGCTACCGCCTGCGCTTCGGGAGGGGGAGGGACGGCGTGCAGGCAATAGCAATCCAAAACTCATACAACCACAAAACCATAATATAATTATTTATTGTGTTAATATATTTGTATTAAACAATAATTAACTATTACATTATTATGTGTATAATAATAATAAATATTACCCTTTTGTAAAAGCCTGCCTTCTAGCTCTCCCCCTCTGTTTCTCTTCTCTATACGCACAAGGTGGACTTGCTATATTATACCGGACACCCCAAGAAGCGATATTTATAACTCAT
>CAZKEL010000075.1:1569-7784 GCA_964551815.1 uncultured bacterium | reverse complement strand
CCCCCATTGGGAATCAACAGAAAATTATTTCAACAATACCAGTTTTTGGGTTATCACCCTATTACCAGTGTGTAATCTGGCAAAATACAGTCCACTGGGATATTGGGATGCATTCCACTCTATGCTATAACTTCCAGGAGATTGGAACCCGTTTACCAGGGAAGAAATCACCTGCCCCCTTGAATTGATAATACTCAGCGAGGCAAGACCCTCTATATCTATCTGGTACTGTATGGCAGTTTTAGGATTAAAGGGATTAGGATATGCTGTTAAATTGATGGTTTCCGGTAATAAATCCACTTCTGAGAGCAACCCCAGATTAAATACGCCATTTTCCTGCCATTTTGGGGTATATTCCATTGTTAACTGGATTATATCCCCTGTAGGTGGGTTAAAGAAAGAAAATTGCGGGGTTTGGCCCTTTTTGGCATATCCTTCAGTTGTTAAGGAATAATCATCTCCCATAACAGGAATCTCTACCATTTTACCCTGCCAATACCGAGAACCAGTGAGGGTGTTCCCAATATAGGAAAGGAGGACGCCTTCCTGTGCACTTTCGCCATTGGAGAGCTGAATATCCTCTACAAAATAAAAAGCCTGTTTTGTGGACTGATTATATTGAAAAAATTCAGGTATTAAATAAGAGTTATCTTCTGCAGAATTATTGTTATTTAATCTGCTAAACCCTTCTTCCCAAGTGAATGTTAGAGCTTCATTGGAGGTAATCCAATATCCTCTGCCAATATTCCAATGGGTAAGGCTGCCGTACCAATTACCATTGATTTGGGTAGCCGCATTTCCTTCACCAATAATATTGGGAATATATGGCTCAACATCGTCAGGCAGGGCATAAGAGAGAGGGGTATTATCCTCACCCTGGAAAGAAATCAGCTTTATCCCCGGACTATTAAAAGAATAGGAGATATCTCTGGCAGGCTGCCCAGTGAGAGTGTAGGAGATTGGCCCATCAAGTTCAGGATCAATTAAAAACCAATATCCGGATTCTTGATCTATTTCCAGCAAGGCACCGATAAAGCCAATACCCTCTATATACTGTGCTGCAGCGCCTCCTGCAATGACACCTGTGATCTTACCTTCCAGGCTGCTTGCCACATTGCCGATGGAATTATTTTCCGGCAGACAGGGAATTGAAATTAGATTTGGCCCTGGTTCAAGTTCCCAGCTAAAGGTACAATCTGCAGTAGCTTCAACACAGTTTCGATTGGATTCATTATCGAACTGGTCGAAAGCGGACACGCAGAAAATCCCTTCCATAAATGAGGATAGAGTAAACGATAAATTTGCCGTATTCCCAAGAGTAAGGTAATCTCCTGAGTTGTCCTGATAATATACGGTGTAATGGACGATTAGGTCATTCAATGCCGCCTCTGGAATCTCCCAGGTAATACGGATATAATCCTCTAAAATCTGGGCATAGACATTTTCGGGGCCATTCCCCACTATATCCATAAAACAACCTGCGTTAGGGTCTGTGTTTACACAGTCATTACAATCATCAATGATAGCATCTCCAAAGCAGACACCTGAACAATCTTGATCAGAATTTGCTGTATGGTTGGAATTTCCTTCAGAGCATATATTACAATCATCTATGATTGCACTGCCGAAGCAGTCTCCCCAACAGTCTTTGTCAGTATTAGCCGTATGTTCTGAATTTCCTTCAGAACATATATTACAGTCATCTAAAAATGCACTGCCGAAGCAGTCACCATTACAATCTTTATCAAGGTTATATCCGTCACAGACATTGCAGTCATCAATGAGGTTTGATATGCAGTGAAGTGTATCGTCTAAATCTTCATTATTCGCTACCCATCCTTCAGGGGCATACCCCAGACAGAAATCTGCTTCTAAATCTCCGCCCCATCCATCATTATCTTCATCTAAATAATGAGTAGTTGTACCACTGCTGGCACAGGCACCCATATACACCCAGATATTGGGACGGTATTCTTCATCTAAATAGAATTCGCTTTGGTCAGTTATGGCTGACGAGTAGGTACGCATATTGTAGCCTGTATCCCCAATATAGAGATACACTTCATAATCTGAGGAAAGGGAGTCGAAGGCAGCTGTATCCCAGGAAAGGGCAAGTGGAACAGAGGCAGACAAGCCGCCACCTGTACTTCCACGGATTCCCCAACCCACTAATTCACTGTTGGGATGCACAGACCGGTAATCAGTTGAAAAGGCCATGTCATCACAACAGGTATTACCCGATTCATCAACGGTGCCATACCAATCTAAATGGAAAAAATGAATATTGGTGTATTCACCGGAAAATGGGTCAGGATAGTCGTATTGGTCTTCCCCAAATTGCCAGCCGTCGCTACAGTCTTCACAGACACCAAGGTGAATGGTATGTGATGAGCCAATATCATAGATATCTTCCCCTGTAATACTGATTGACCAATCTGTTGAAAAGCCAAGGGTTAATTGGAGAAAAATACCTCCGAGAAAATAATATATGTCTTTTAAATTCACTCTGCTTCGTAAAGCTATCCAAATTAATATCCAAAAAATACAGGGTTTTTACCAGATTAATAAGTGATTTATATCAATATAATGGGATATTTTTCCTTCACAAATCAGGGAGTTAAAACCAGGATTTTACCTCCTTTTCGTTTGGAAACTCACCAGTATCAAATTTTGAGTACACCAAATCGCCATCTTTTTTCACTTCAAATGCACCAGAACGGGGAGGATTGTCATTTCCCCTAACCGTTGCGTCGGGCGCATATTTTTTAATCAGGTTTGACACACGGTCAAAGTCAGGATGGTAATTTCACTTTTCACAAAATTCTATCTGAAATTGCATTGTTTCTCCTTACTGAATAAATTTTAATGATTCTAATAATCCCCAAATACCGGGGATAAGGAGTATCCAGCCTAAAATTTTGGTGAAAAAGTCAATATCGTAGTTGCCTGTCCTTCTCCAGACTAACCAGACGCCGGCTCCTGTCATCACCACAAAAAATAAAAATAGAATGGTTTCTCCCATAGGATAGTTTCACTCGATTTAGGGAATTTTCAAAGGAATATCCCATATTTAATTCATAGCCAATATATGGTATAACCCTATAAATTATATAGTCCATCCAAAATCAATTTAAAGGCAGAAAATACCATGGCACAAAATATAAAATTTGGGGATGTTGATGTACAGCTTCCCAATTTTGAATTTAAAAAATTCGGATCCCTCATTGTAATTATTGTATTAGTCATTTTAGCATTTTTTTCATTCTACACTGTAGATGCCAATGAAAATGGTGTCATATTACGATTGGGGAAATATTCCCATACCACCATGCCGGGACTTCATTTCAAAATACCACTTATAGACAGGGTATATAGAGTGAAGGTAGATTATCAATATAAAAAGGAATTTGGATTTAGAACAGTAAAGGCGGGAGTACGCACCGAATATTCAAAACGGAACTTCAATTCTGAATCGTGGATGCTCACCGGAGATTTGAACATAGCTGAAGTCCATTGGATCGTTCAGTTTAAAATAAAAGATGCTGCAGCATTTCTATTTAATGTACGGGATGTGGACAATACCATTAAGGATGTATCAGAAGCAACCTTGCGGTTGATGATTGGGGATAGGTCATTTACTGAAGTTTTACAGACTGACCGTAAGATTATTGCTGATAAATCGAAAATTCACATGCAGAGTATCTTAGATAAATATAATACAGGAATTATAGTTAAAATGGTACAGCTGCAGGGAGTGCTTCCCCCAGACCCGGTAGCAGATTCCTTTAATGAAGTCATTCGGGCGGAGCAGGAAGAAGAAACGTTGATAAATGAAGCAAATCAGGCCTTTAATAAGGAAATCTACAAAGCGGATGGGGAAGCGAAAAAAATAATCAATGAAGCCAAAGGATATGCTATAGAGAGAATCAATACAGCTGAAGGTGATGCCAAATTATTTGAACTTGTATTAAAAGAGTATAAGAAAGCACCCCAAATTACCAAAGACAGATATTTTATCGAAACCATGAATGAAGTCTATTCCAAATCCCCTGAAAAGGTTGTGGTAGATTCACAATTAGAAAACTTTTTACCATTAATGAACCTTAAGGGAGGTAAATAATGAAGAAAACCATTTTCCCTATATTATTAGTTATCATGGTCATTATTGGCTTTGGATCAATTTTTATTTTGGATGAAACTGAACAGGCAGTAGTTATTCAGTTTGGCCGGCCTATAGGTGGTACCATTCAGGATGCAGGTTTGCATTTTAAAATTCCAATCATTCAAACAGTGATTAAATTTGATAAGCGCATTCTAGAATGGGAAGGGGCAGCCAACGAAATACCAACTCTGGATAATAAATATATATTCATTGATGCTTTTGCTCGCTGGCGGATTTCTGATGCATTACAGTTTTATAAGACATCTAAAAATGAAATGCTGGCACAGTCAAGGTTAGACGATATTTTAGATGGTGCGGTGAGAGATGAAATTGCTAACCGGTCCATGGTGGAAATTATCAGGTCTTCAGACAGGGAAATGGCAGCACAGGATGTAGAATCTTCAGCTATGAATTTAGATAGTGATGATAATGGTGATGTCCCCTTAAAAGGTGCCAGGCTAGAAATAATTCAAAATATTTTAAACTCTGTGTCCAGCAGGTTGGTTGAACTAAATATGGGTATTGAAATTATGGATGTGCAGTTAAAACGCATTAATTATACTACGCAGGTTCAGGAAAAAGTATTCAACCGTATGATTTCAGGACAAAACAGGATCGCTGAAAAATACCGTGCACAGGGGCAAGGCAAAAAGCAGGAAATCCTTGGTATGCAGGTTCAGAGGAAAAAGGAGATTATTTCACATGCCTACCTCGAAGCCCAGCAAATACGGGGAGAAGCAGATGCTAAAGCGACTAAAGTTTATGCAGAAGCCTATGGGAAATCACCGGAGTTTTACAATTTTATTCAGACTTTAAAGACTTATTCATCTACGCTGGATTCCACAACCCAATTCATATTATCTACGGATAATCCTTACCTGAAATACCTTGAAAACAAGTAAAATATCCTCTTCGTGACCTCCTCGAATAAACCTTTGTTTTATTACTAAAAAACCAGTAAATTATCAATAACTAAGGAGGAGATGAGTGTTTACTGAGGATAAATACTCGCCTTTTACTGCTTTATTACAACTTTTTACATTTTGTGATGCTAGTCAATTTTTAATGAGACTTGACAGCAGTATCTTTTAGCACCTATTATGGGGGAGATGTATTACCAAGACCAGAAAAACCAATGTGATGCAAGTCAAGATTACATTGAATTAAAGTGTGATACATTTTGGATGTTATTAAAAACTTAAATTAAAAAAAAGCGGAAATTATGAAAAAATTTAATCTATCAAATGGAGGAGTCAAAATGAAATTTTATATTTTAACGCTCTCAATAATGATAACTGGCCTGTTTGGTCGTGCTACTGAACCCTTAACCGGATGGTATTATGATCAGTCCACGTTCCAGGCTTTTTATATGTTAAGCGAAATAACCATTGATGGCGATGTTGCAGTTGGTGATGGTACCTCTTCACCTCCCAACGATGGTGACTGTTATGCCTTTAACCAAGATGGCGATCCTTCCAATGACTGTGATGTTGTGGCAGCCTTTGTAGATCGGGATGGTGTAGATGTTTGTGTGGGCTGGGTATATGCCGATGCCAGCGACAATGTTACTACGGTTCCGCTCATGGGTTGGGATGGGTCAACTTCAGCGGAGTTATATCTTCAAAATGGTGAGGCTGCCTTCCTGAGAGTTTATGATGCTTCAAATGGTTCCACTTTAGGCGTAACACCTGGTGAAGAACTTCCCGGGTTTTCCAACAATGGTATATTTGTAATTAGTGGCACATCAACGGCTAATAATATATTAGGCTGTACTGATGCCTCTGCATGTAACCATGATGCTGAAGCAACAGCAGATGATGGCAGTTGTTTGTTTAATGACTGTAATGGTGTTTGCGGTGGTTCTGCTGTAGTTGATGATTGCGATGTTTGTGGAGGTGGAAATGCAGATATGGACTGTGCCGGCGTGTGTTTTGGTGATGCAGTAGATACCTGGTGTGATGGTTCTTGCGGATCTTCAGGACCTGTAGATGATGCCTGTGGCGTTTGCGATGGTGATAATTCATCCTGTACCGGCTGTACAAATTCAGATGCA
>CAZKEL010000075.1:0-1469 GCA_964551815.1 uncultured bacterium | reverse complement strand
GGTGATGTTGAATATTGTTTTACCATTTTAGCAATTCATAATGAATATGGTGCTTCAGCTTCTCACTCAAATGAGGACTGTGCTACCCCTACTGAAGTGGTTGGTCCAACCTGGAGACTGCAATTAGTAGCTACCATTGATAGTTATGACCAATTTGAAAATACAGGCAATCTGGATTGGGTGATGACAGATCCCTCGAACTACTTAGGGGCTGCTGCAGATGCAGATTGGGGATATGACTTTATTCATGATATTCCTGAGCCTCCATTTCCACCAACAAATTATATATCATTATACTTTGATCACCCTGAATGGGATGCCGATGGATGGGGAGCTCACTTTACGGAAGATATTGTGAGAGATGATGATGAGTTTTTCTCTACTAATCTTACTCAATGGGATGGAACGGTTGTATCTAATGTACCGGGTTCTGCTTCTATTACTTTCTCAATTGAAACAGGTCAAATTTCTTATCCCATGTATGTTCAAATGCATGATGAAAATGGTGATGGTGTTTACTATCCTATTTCTAACGAAGGCGAGACTACTGTTGAATTTTATATGGGTGGCTCAGGTCATCAAAACTTTTCAGTATTTATTGGTGATATTGCACCTCAGGCTCCGGATAACCTAAGTGCAACGGGAAATTATAATTCGATTACTTTAGATTGGGATGAAGATGATTCTGATCTTAGCGATATAGGAAACCGCTATCCGGCAACTTCCTATAATGTTTATCGTGATGATGCACCTGCTGACCCTGATTCCAATGATGGAAACCCAGGTGACGGTCCTGGCGGATGTGGCGGGCTACTCACAGGTTCAAACGGTCAGACAAATTCAGATTATCATGATGATGCTGATCTTTATGCAGATTACCCCGGTGAAGGATTATTACAGGAATCTACCTATTCCTATACCGTAACCGGAAGCAATGCTGCTGGTGAATCATCTGAAGGGCATACCGTTCGCCGCAGTGGTGGCGGAGACACCTGGTATGCAGGCAGACAGTCACAGGCATCTGCAACCACCGGTGATAATGCTGACCCTATTGTCTCTCTATCCCATGTACTTTCCATAGACGGTACTAATTTGGCAGATGGACATTATGAAATTCCTCATAACTTTGACCCTGATGAAAACAGAATAACCATCAGCAACGATGGTTCTGCTTCTGGTGATGCTGATTATCCTTATGGAATTGACAGATATTCCTGGACACAAACTGCAGGAAATGATGACCTGCAGGACATCACAGGAACCAATGGTGATTTCCTTACCTTTACGGTTGGGAACCCCCATGAAAATGGAGCTAAATCATATACTTGGAATCTGCATGTAGAAACAGATCACCCGGTGAAAGCCTCCGGTGAATGCGGTGTATGGACTTCTGTACTGCACACCCATGAGGATGAGGACGAAATTTCTGTAACTATTGAAGAAGAACCAAATGCTGACCCTGTGGCTTC
>CAZKEL010000074.1:0-8188 GCA_964551815.1 uncultured bacterium | reverse complement strand
TGATGCCCAGGTGGACTTCTCAGAATTTGACGGAAATGAAGACGGTGTAGTTGATGCTGTCATTTTGGTAGTGAGAGGTTGGAGTGATGGCAGCGATACTCAGTTCTGGCCCCACATGTCTCTATTGCATTCAGGGGCGAACGGCATTGCTGCCGTAGCTCCCAATGCACCTGTTGATGCTGAAGGATTTTTTGCTCTGGATAATACAACCATTAAAAAATATGTTCTGGTAACAGAGCAATATTATCAAAATAACCAGGGGGGAGCAGAACGAGGTTGGATACATCCCATCGGGACTCTCTGCCATGAACTAGGTCATGTATTTGGCCTCCCCGATTTATATGATACTTCGCCAGCTTCTACGGAAGGCATCGGGGAATGGGGACTCATGGGCTCAGGTAACTGGAATATGCAGCATAGTCCTGCATACCTCTCCGCCTGGAGCAGATACAAAATGGGGATAATAGAGCCACAGATATTAGAAAACTGTACCTCTCTGGGAGTTTCCCTGGCTCCTGCCAACCACCACACTGCCTATTTGCTTCCTATGGATAGTTATAATCCCAATGAGTATCTGCTGTTGGAAAACCGACAGTCCTTGGGAACAGATCTTTTTCTTAAAGAAACTGGTTTGCTGGTATGGCATATTGACGAAACCCTTACGGACCAATATCCTGCAATGAATCAGGTGAATAGCAATCCAGCATTTTATGGAGTACAGCTTTTACAGGCTGACGGACTCAACGAGCTGGCATATACTAACGGGCATGCAGACAGTGGAGACCCCTATCCAGGAAGCTCAGGAAACAGATTATTATCAGACCAGAGTTCTCCCGCAGCGTTGAAAAATTCATACGATAAAAACGGAGACAGTGAAATCAATAAAGGTGGTGAAAGCAGTATAATTATCAGTGACATCACTGAGGAGAGTAACCAGCACATTGCTTGTGTCATAAGTAATCCAAATACATTTGGAACAACTTTTGGTTTCGATGAAGGAGATTATGAAGGCATTGCGTATCATGATAATATAAGTAACTTGCAGTGGGCCGGCATCCGATTTCAGCCAGAAGACACTCTGTTAGCTGGATTTGTTGAAACTGTTTTACCCCCTTCTGTCTGGGGCTGGGAGGTAACAGATTTTACGGTGAACCTCTGGAAAGGTTGGGAAAATTTAACTCCCCAAACGCTCCTGCACAGTTTTACTGTTGAGCCCGCTTGGGATGCAGAATCAGAAAGGGATGGAGGCTGGGTAATGCAATCCATTGTAGATTCAAATTTAATTCTTCTTCCACAATATGAGTATTTTGTTGAAATTAATTTTAACGGCAGTGGTGGTGTGTATCCCTTTGAACGGGGTATTTATTCTTCCACTAATACCGGTGGCAGTTCATATTTCAGAGGGAATACAGAAGAACCCTGCCTGCCTCTTTCTGCCATAACCCAGGGTGATTGGAATATCCGTCTTGTAGGCAGCCAAATACTCTGTTCGCAAGAAGGTGTGGGAGAATGTGTGGCATCTTGTGGTGGAGAGGGTATCATTGATCATTGCGGTGTCTGCAATGGAAATGGAACTTCCTGCGAATGTCCCGGTTATCCTGAGTCTGCTTGTGATTGTGAGGGAAATGTATTTGACTGCCAGCGGGTTTGTGGCGGCGCTGCTGTAATAGATGTTTGCGGTATCTGCGGCGGTGATGGTTCAACCTGTTTGAGTATGAATGATGGTGAAATCCCTTTAAAATTTGCACTTTTTCAAAACTATCCCAATCCTTTTAATCCTGTAACTACTATTCAATTTGCTTTGCCTCATTATTCTCATCTTTCTCTGCGAATTCTGGATATACAAGGGAGGGAGATTGACTCTATTTTTCGTGGGTATGAATTCCCCGGATATCATTCTTTAAAGTGGATTCCGGAAAGGGAAGCCAGCGGATTATACTTTCTTGAAATGATCGTGGAGGATACGAAAGAGTATAAGGGTTATAGATCAATGAAAAAGCTTCTTTATATTCGTTAATGATATACTTACCTAAACCTATGAGTATTATTACTACCCCCTTTACCTTGAATTTTCCATAAGGACTAATGTAGTTTTTCAATTCGAATAAAAAAAATAAATCGAAAACTTAAAAATATGAGAAAGAAATGGCAGAGGATAAAGTAAGAATCAATATTACTAAAGAGGACCCTAAAAAAGATGAAATCAATGAAACTCTACAAGCTGAAGGTGAAGTACATATTCATGCCAGCGGTGATGATGGGAAAGATGTAGATATTGACATTAATAAAAGCAAAAAAAAGGTGGAAGTAAATGTAGATAAAGACGGTAAGAAACAACAGGTGAAAATCTCTCTATCAGGAATTAAAGTAAATTCTGAAGATAAAAATGTTAATATCAGTTTTATTCCCCTTTTTCTGCTGGCATCAGTCATTATCGTTGCAATCCTCTTTTTTATCTATAAAGTTATAGAATTGTTTGTGGGAATTTTTTAATTTTGTTTTCCTTCCTTGATCAATCTCCGTGAAATAAAAAAGAGCCGGAAGCGGATAGCCCCTTATATCCACACTACACCGGTGATGACTTCACAATCCCTAAACAAGGAAAGTGGATGCAAAATATATTTCAAATGTGAAAATTTTCAGAAGACGGGATCCTTTAAACTTCGAGGAGCCATGAATAGGGTGATGCAGCTTACTGAATCTGAGAAAAGGAAAGGGGTGGTTACTTCCTCCTCCGGGAATCATGGTGCCGCTCTGTCCTATGCCTGCAGCCAATTTAAGGTACCTCTTACTGTCATCATGCCTAAAAATTCTTCAATAACTAAAATTGAAAATGTGAAACGCTATGGAGGAACCATTCAATTTTGTGACTCCACACTAGCAGCAAGAGATAGTGAAACCAGCAAATTTATCAACAAATATGGGGCAGAACTGGTCCACCCCTTCAATGATGAGGGTATCATAGCAGGGCAGGGGACAGCCACCCTGGAATTTTTGGAAGAAATCCCTAAATTAGAAGTTATTATCTCTCCCCTAAGTGGAGGCGGACTCCTGAGCGGTACCCTTTCTGCAGCAAAACAAATAAAGGGAGATATCCAGGTCTTTGGTGCTGAACCCCAGGAAGCAGACGATGCCTACCGCTCATTGAAGTCAGGCAGTATTCAATCTAATAAAATGACTAACACCATTTGCGACGGACTCAGAGCACAATTAGGGAGCATCACCTTTCCCATCATTCACCAACAAGTTGAGGGAATCATCCTGTGTAGTGAAGCAGAAATTATTAAGGCAATGCAGATGATCTGGGAACGATGTAAAATCATTGTGGAACCCTCTTCTGCTATAGCACTGGCTGCACTTTTAAAGGAAAAAAGCCGGTTTGCTGCAAAAAATGTAGGCGTCATATTGTCGGGTGGGAATGTAGATTTAGACCATCTCCCCTGGATAAATTCAAATAATTAAGAGGTATAAGGAATCTTCAAATGAAAATATTCATAATCATTCTTTCCGGAATAATACTCTTTTCCGGCTGTTCAAAAAATAAATATACAGATGACTATTTTAAAAACCCTGATCTCATTCAGTATGAAAATCCTGAATGTATTGATTTTGCAGCATTGTGGGCGTCAGGAGATATTGCTGAAAAATTGGGTAAAACCAAAAAATGGGTCTTTCTCAACTATACAGTTGATTTGGTAGAAAACCCCTTAAAAGGAGTGAATGGGAATAAAACGGGGAAGTTGAAAGCATCCTCTTACGCTCCCATTCTGGGGCTTTTTGAAGAATATTATTTTGTTGAAAGTCCCTTTGATAAATCCAGAGGCTGGCTGCATCAGTCTCATGTTAAAGCTATTTCCAGAAAAAACCCTAAAACCAGAGCCTTATGTGATTAGCTTTCTACCCTCTGTTCTGGTATTAGGATCTGCTCAGGATGGAGGATATCCACAGGCAGGCTGCAATGCACAATGCTGTGAACGGGTGCATCAAAATCCGGAGGAGAGAAGGCTCCCTGCATCTCTGGCATTGCTGCAGGAGAATCACTTTTATTTAATAGATTGTACCCCTGCATTGGGGGAGCAGCTCAGGCAAATTACACATCTATCCGGTAATACGATGGATAATTGCAAAGGGATACTGCTCACCCATGCTCATTTCGGGCATTATACCGGGCTGACGCTGTTGGGGTTAGAAGTGATGCATCAAAATGGAATTCCCGTGTATGTTATGCCCAAAATGGCAAACTTCCTGAAAAATAATGCTCCCTTTTCCCAGCTTATCCAGCTGAGTAATATCAAGCTTTATTGCTTAAATGAATATACTCCCCTTACTCTGGATGGATTTACCGTCATACCTCTGCCTGTGTCTCACCGCAATGAATTTTCAGAAACGGTGGGATTTTCCATTAAAGGTAAGCAGAAAAGCATCCTCTATATTCCCGATATAGATTCCTGGGAAAATAGTAATATATGCCAACTCGTTAAAGATCATGAGGTTGCCCTGTTAGATGGTACCTTCTACGATAGCAAAGAATTACCTAATCGAAAAATTTCTAAAATTCCACACCCAACCATTAGGGAAAGTATGGATAAATTTGCAGCCTTGAATTTAGGGGAAAAAAAGAAGATTCACTTTACTCATCTCAATCACAGCAACCCTATACTGGATTCTCAAAGTGAAGCTTTCAGGCAATTTTCTTCCTCCTATTTCAATCTTGCAAATGATGGTTTATTAATAAATGTTTAAATGAAGAGGACACTATGAAAATGCACGCGATTATTCATACCAACCGGGGAGATATCAAAATCAATTTGTTCCCGGATAATGCTAAATTGACGGTTTCAAATTTTGCTAATTTATCCCGACGGGGATTTTATAACCAACTTACCTTCCACAGAGTAATAGCAGATTTTATGATTCAGGGAGGATGCCCCATTGGTACAGGAACCGGTGATCCGGGTTATAAATTCAAAGATGAATTTTGTGAAGATCTCAGACATGACAGCCCGGGAATTCTATCCATGGCAAACTCGGGCCCCAATTCTAACGGTAGTCAATTTTTTATCACCCATGTAAAAACCCCCTGGCTTGATAATAAACATACCGTTTTCGGGAAGGTAGCCAATGCCAACAGTCAGGCAGTTGTAAATGAAATCAGACAGAATGATGTGATCGAATCCATAGAGATAAAAGGGGACATGAATCTGGATGATGAAGTAGAGACAGCCCTGGATGAGTGGAACGAAAAATTAGACCAAATTCTCATATAATTTTTTCTAAGACAATTGACTGAAACCGATTCACAATGGATGTATAATTACGGATTTATTCTGGTGGCTTTCGCTCACATGACGGATTGGAAATTGGCTGACTCAGAAATTGAAGTCATCCAGGAAAAAATGGCATTCATGTTTTCCAAATCGCGTCAACCCTATGCGGATGAGGAGGTGGCACAAGTAGTGGTGAATATTATTAATACTTACCATACCCTCCGTGGTGCAGATGAATCTGCCATGATGAGTGCACTGATTAACTCCTGTAATTTTTTGAAATCAGAGGCCTGGTTTGATGAATTATCTGCATCTGTATTGCTGCAATTTTTAGCTGAGATTGCTGAAGCAGATCATAAAATTGAGGAGACTGAGCGTCAGTTTTTGAAAAATATTGCAGATATTTTTGGAATAAAACCCCCCAAAATTTAGCCCTGTATGAAAAATCCTCTAACTGGTGGAGAACTTGAGGGATATCTCACTTGTCCCCGTGGGTTGGAGGAACTTTCTGCAGCTCAAATTACCCCTTTTACAGACAAGGTAAAAGCCGGCAGAGGCGGGGTGCGTTTCACTGCAGATTTAAAAGGGTTATATGCTGTAAATCTTCACTCGCGTACTGGTATGTATGCTCTGATTAAACTCTGTGAAATCACTGCAGGGAACGATAGGGAACTTTACGAGCAAATCACTGAACTGCCCTGGTTTGAATGGATGGCACACGACACTCCCTTTTCCATCCGCACCAGGGGAAATTCCCAAATCTTTCCAAATTCCAATTATTTCACGCTGAAAGTGAAAGATGCCATTGTGGACAGCATCCGTCGGAAAACAAAACGGAGACCTAATATTGACAGAGATAATCCACTCTATTCGCTGGTGATTTTTGTTGATGAAAAAAGGGTACAGATATTTTTAAATAGTTCTGGTACTCCTCTGTCAAAACGAGGATACCGCAGTGAAAAAATTCATAAAGCTGCTCTCAATGAAGCTTTGGCTGCAGGGATAATTCTTCTCACCGGATGGAATAAAGATCAACCCTTTTACGACCCCATGTGCGGATCAGGTACCTTCCCCATCGAAGCAGCGTTGTTGGGAAGAAATATTCCTCCCGGAAGTTACAGAAAAACCTTTGCCTTTAAAAAGTGGAAGAATTTTAACCCCAGATTATGGAACCAACTTCAGGAAGAAGGAAAGGCAGGTATCAACCATGAAAAGCTGCAGATTTTCGGCTATGACGGTATTGGTGAAAATATTCGTCTGGCTGAGACTAATCTGCGTAATATTCTGCTGAAGCAATGGGTGAAATTCAAAAGACAAGATTTTGAAGATTTTAATCCCGGGGATTCAGGCGGCATGGTGATTATGAATCCGCCTTATGGTGTTCGTCTTGGAGAGGAGGAAGAGCTTAAACAATTATACACATCCATAGGAGAAGTTCTTAAACAAAATTGTATTGGAATGGAGGCATTTATTTTTACCGGAAATAAGGAGATGAGTCAATATATAGGCTTAAAATCAAAGCGGAGGCATGTATTGAAAAATGGAAAAATTGATTGCAGGCTTTTGCAATATCCAATTTCACAGGGCACTTATACAGACTAATTTTAACTGGAGGTAACATGCACATAAACAGATTTATTTTAGTAGGTTTACTCACCTTCACTGCATTGCAATGTAAAGTGGTTCAGAAAATGTCAATTGACGGAATAAAAGGGAATGGCATATCTGCTGTTGAAATGAGGGACTTATCTTCTTTTAAAGAAATTAGGGTTGAACTGGGGTATGATAAAATCTCTGTCTATTGCGGAAAGGATCAATCCTTGGAAATAAGAGGAGATGAAAATTTACTGTCCTATATTCAAACCAGGGTTTATAGAGGGGTCCTAACTCTATCCTCAGACTCTTCTTTGGAAACCACTGTAGATTCTGAAATCATCATTCATGTGAAAAAGCTGAAGAAGTTTACTTTTGACGGAGTGGGAGAGACGGTTCTCCATGATGTATCCGGGAAGGTCTTCCATTGTGAGTTAAACGGCGTTGGCAGCAGTGTGATTTTTGGCGATGTGGACGCATTACATCTAATGGTAAATGGAGTAGGTTCCATTGATGCAAAAGCTCTTATCGCCAAAGAGGTTACCGCATCTCTAAACGGGGTTGGTTCTGCAGAAATTTATGCGAAGCAATCCCTCACAGCCAATATAAATGGGATTGGCGGATTAACCTATTTCGGAAATCCTGAGGAGTTGGTTATCCAGGATAATGGCTTAGGGGGTGTATCCAAGGGAGATTGATTTATCGCGGAGCAGGGATGCAGGAGAATGGAAACAGCTGCAGGACCGCCCACTGGCGGTGAGACAGAAGATAGTCGCGAAGGAAGATTAGTATTACCTATGTATTGATTTTACATATTGATTTTACAACTAATGACTAATGACTAATGACTAATGACTAATGACTAATGACTAAATCGTTATAAATTTTCCACCCCGAATCACTAGCAAACTACAAAAATTTACAATTAACTGATTTAGTCTTGGCAGCTGTCATCGACTACAATAGGCAAGCATTGAGATTGAAAGCGAATGAGATTTAATTTATAGTTAATAATTGATAATTTATAATTAATAATTTATAATTAAAAATGCCCCGGTAGCTCAGCTGGATAGAGCAACAGCCTTCTAAGCTGTGGGCCACAGGTTCGAATCCTGTCCGGGGTACATAAAGAGAAAAGCCCTCATTCCTTGAGGGTTTTTAATTATATTACTAATGTCAATTGATGACAATTAATTACAGGAGTGGGAAAGAATTTGTTAGTAGAATTTGTTAGTTAGTTAGAAGAGGTCTAAAAATACTGAAAATGACTGAAAGCCCTGCATTTGTGGGGCTTTTTTATTTTGTGTAATTTTAGGTATCTAATCAAG
>CAZKEL010000073.1:0-9032 GCA_964551815.1 uncultured bacterium | reverse complement strand
TGGGATGAAATGACGAAAGAAATACACACCCGCCCTGATGAAATGATTCAACTCACCTGGCAGCGGAATCAATCCCGTATTGAAGGAAGTATAAAAACAAGAACAACGACCAAATTTCCGGGAGAACCACCGGTGGGGATGATTGGTATCATGCCGGTACTGCACCACAGGGATGCAGGTTTCATAGAATCTATTAAAATGGGCGTAATGAGAACCGGTTCTGTCTTACATCTCACTTACAGCAGTCTGTTAGCTCTCATTGGAGGAAAGGTTTCCATAAAAGAAATGGCTGGCCCCATAATGATTGCCAAAATTGCAGGGGAAACTGCAACAGCAGGATTTAGTGCATTATTAGGATTAATGGCATTTCTCAGTGTAAACCTGGGACTTATCAACATACTGCCCATTCCCGGCTTAGATGGTGGTCATGTCATCATTGCCTTAGTTGAGGGTGTTATTCGCCGTGATCTTCCCCTGAAAGTTAAATTAGCTATTCAACAGGTTGGGTTGCTGCTATTACTTATGCTGTTTATTACCATCATGGTAAATGATATCCAACGACTAATTCAATAATAACCCCAGGAAAGCCTAATGAGTATAGAAAAATTCCTTAAATCTGATTTCACCCCTGATGAAAACACTCGCAATGAGATTGAGAAACTACATCAGGAAGGAAAATCACTCACTGGTGTCCAGTTGAAAAAGGCGGATATGCGAGGGGCTAAACTGGTAAATGCTGACCTGAAAAATGCAGACCTAACCAGAGCTGATTTTTCCGGCGCTAGTATGTATGGTGTGAATCTGGAAGGGGCAAATCTATTCAAGGCGAATTTTGAAAGGGCAAATCTGAAAGCTGCTAACCTTAAAAACTGTGATTGCTTGGGAGCGGATTTCAGTGGGACTAAACTGAATAATGCTGAATGGGGCGCTGAGCACAAAGTTATTAACGAAAAAGATGCAGAAAAAGCCTTTGCAGAAGGAAACAGAGAAAAAGCATTAGAAAAATATAAAGAAGCAGAGGATATCTACAGAGCATTAAAGATTTCTATGCAGGCGCAGACCTTGGGGGAAGATGTGGGTAAAATGTTCATTCGTGAAATGATAGTAAAACGAAAACAAATGCCAAAGTTCTCACCTATCCGTTTTGTATCAAAATTGGCGCATATTACTACAGGTTACGGTGAGAAAATTGGTAATATTCTTTACTCTGTCATTACCGTATTAATTTTCTGTGCATTGATATATGGTATAAATGGTGTTGAGTACCAAGACCGGATTCTTAGCTTCTTTGCAGAGGATATTGGAGAATACGGATACCTACGCACCTTTGGCAATTTATTTTATTTTTCTGTGGTAGTTTTTTCTACTGTTGGCTTTGGTGAAATTGTGCCTTTGGGTTTTCTAAATAAAACGGTTATGATTTTCGAAGGAATGACGGGGGGACTTATACTCTCCATCTTTATTATTGCAGTCTATAAACAGCTTATGGATAGATAATATTACCCTTGTCCTGATTCTATAAAATTACTAATGAACGGAGTATGGAGTAGCTGTAAATTTAGGGCTGTTCGTATCAAGCTCATTCTACATTCAAATAAGGATTATTTAAAATGAAAAAATCTATTTTAAGAATCTTACTGCCGACTTCAGTACTGATTCTTTCTTTTAATTGTGGGGGTGGTAATCAAGAAAAGTCCCAAAATCAAATTGCTGCCAAAACCGTTGAAAGAGCAAATTTGCAAGTCCCTGCTGAACTTGGTGGAGAAGGATTTGAAAATTTAGCTGAAAAAATGGACTACCAAACATACGTGATACAACCTGGTGAAAAAATATTTTTTGGTGATCCCAACGCACAAAAGGGAGGAACTCTTCGCTATATACATTCACTTTTTCCCCGAACCATGCGTATTTATGGACAAAACTCTAGCCAAGTTTTAAATAATAGAACTATTGCAAAACTCTGTTACGAACCTCTTTTAAGACTACATCCTATAACTCTTGAATTTACACCTGGCTTAGCTACGCATTGGAAAATCTCTGAAGATAAAATGCAATTCTGGTTTCGTCTCAACCCTGATGCACGATGGTCAGATGGTCAACCAGTCACTTCAGCAGATGTGATTGCTACTTGGGACCTTCTTATGGATGAGACTATTTTAGAACCCTCTCAACAAATAATTTATGGTAAATTTGAACGCCCCTTAGCAGTTAGTGATTATATTGTTTCAGTTAAGGCAAACACGTTAAGTTGGAAAAATCTCCTTTATTTTGGTAGTTCCATGGACCTTCTTCCCGCACATATTTTAAATGATTTAGATGGAACAGCTTACCTTGAAGAATACCTGTTTACAGTTATGCCTGGTACTGGTCCCTATGTTATTCATGAAAAAGATATAATCAATCAAGAATCATATACTCTTACTAGAAGGGAGGATTATTGGGGGAAAAATAATCCATATACTCGATATTTATTTAATTTTGATAAAGTTAAGGTAAGTGTTGTCAAGGATAACGATGCTCTCGAATTTGAGAAATTAAAGAAAGGAGAAGTTGACTTTAAGGAGATATCGCGTTCTCGCAGATGGGTGGAAGAAACTGATTTTGAAGCCACTCAAAAAGGATGGTTGAAAAAACAAAAGGTCTATTCTGATAAACCCAGGGGTACCAGTGGATATTTCTTCAATATGCGCAAATGGCCCTTCGATGATAAAAAGGTACGCTATGCCTTCAGCCATTTATATAACCGCGAACAAATGAATCGGGAAATGTATTACAGTGAATATGGCATGATGAACTCCCTTTATTCCGGTACTATCTATGAAAATCCTGATAATCCTACATTTCCCTACCATCCTGAAAAAGCGGTAAAGCTCCTGAAAGAGGCAGGCTATACTAAACGAAATAAGGACGGCTGGCTGGTACATGAACCTACAGGAAGAGTGTTGGCCTTTGAATTACAACTGCCAAAGACTTATGAATATATGGCAACTCCCGTTCAACAAATGCTGAAAGAATACGGCATGGATATGCAGATTAAATTCGTGGACTATAACACCATGATTAAAAATGTCAATGAAAGAAATTTCACTATTGCCATGCTGGCCTATGCCGGTCTCTCCTTTCCCAATCCAGAGACTTCCTTCAAATCCGAACTTGCTGATAAAAATGATAATAACAACGTTTGGGGCTTCAAGTCAGATAGAGTGGATGAACTCTGCGAGAAATATGACGTAACCTTTGATATTAAAAAAAGGGCTGAAATAATTCGTGAAATTGATGGTATCTTCAATGAAGAGCACCCTACTTCGTATAGTATCGTGCGTAATTTTATACGCATGATGTGGTGGGATAAATTTGGATACCCCGAATGGGTTTTAGAACTCCATCAAGGTGACAGATGGAGTGTATTTAAATACTGGTGGATCGATCCTAAAAAAGAAGCCGAATTAAAGAACGCAATGGAAAATGATGAATCCCTGCCCCTTCTTGAATTAGAAAATAAATACTGGCCTAAATATAAACAACAAATGGGAATTTAACTTCCTTCCCCTTTTTTAAATGGCGACCTATTTCCTAAGGAGACTGCTTCTAATAATCCCTACCTTTTTAGGTAGTACCATATTGGTATTTACCATTTTGCAGCTCGCCCCCGGCGGACCTTTAGAAAGAACTATCCAGCAGCTGCAGTCCGGTGGTATGGGAGAAATGGCAGTAGAAGGCGGTGGTGGCTCAGGATCAATTACGGGAGGCTCCATTTTACCCGAATCTGCCATGAAAGAACTAAAACGATTCTATGGCTTTGACAAACCAATTTGGCAACGGTATCTAATTTGGCTGGGAGCCTGGCCAAGAGGAATTAAACATCGAGATTTCTCTTTTGACTTAGATGAAATTGAGATTGAAAAACGCGTTGGTAAACGGTCAGGAAAAATCTGGCGGGTAGATATTCATAGGAGTGGCGAAGAATTTACCGTGTATGAAAAGGATGGGGCAATTTCAAAAGTTTGGGAAGCCAAATTAGAGGAAGAAAAAGAAGATGGTAGCATTAACGGTGTCATTTTTCAGACTGAATTTTCTGGAGTTTTAACAGGAAATCTAGGTAAATCTTACACCTTTTCCAAACCGGTGACGGAAATCATGAAACCCCGCTTTAGAATTTCATTATTCTTTGGACTCATCGGCTATTTCCTCACCTATGCAATCTGTATTCCCTTAGGCATTCGAAAAGCCTTAAATCATGGTTCCTCATTTGATTTTATCTCCAGTGTTATCATTTTCATCGCCTATTCCATTCCCGGCTGGGCATTGGGTGGAGTTTTTCTGGTACTATTAGGCGGCGGATCTTTTTGGGATATCTTCCCACTTGGCGGATTTCACGCTCCAACTGAAATCTGGGAGCAAATGACCCTTTGGGAAAAAATTGTGAATCAAACACACCATGCTATTTTGCCTATCATTTCCTGGTTTATAACTAGTTTTGCAACCCTTACCGTATTAATGAAAAACAGCCTTCTGGAAAATCTATCACAAGACTATATCCGTACGGCATTTGCAAAAGGAATTGCTGAAAAACGCGTTGTTTGGGTGCATGCCTTTAGAAATTCCATTATCCCCATTGCTTCAGGAATAGGACATATCATTGCCATTGTCATTACCGGTTCCTACCTCATTGAAAGGGTATTCAATATTGATGGATTTGGGCGCATGGGCTTCCAGGCAATTTTAGACAGAGACTACCCCGTTACCATGGGCTTCCTGGTTATTGTGGTACTTATCAGGCTGCTGGGTAATATCATCTCAGATTTCGCCCTTGCCACCGTTGACCCCAGAATTCGATTTAAATAATGGCAGAGAACCAACAGAATTCAAATCAGGAAATATCTGTATCCATCTATAAAAAAAGATGGATGAAATTTAAATCAATGAAACGAGGATATTATTCCTTTATCATCATTGTCTTTTTATATCTTCTGTCTTTTTTCTTTCCGGTTTTAATCAATAGTAAAGCCATTGTAGTTTCTTATAATAATGAACTTTACTTTCCCGCTGTTTTGGATATTATCCCTGGTGTTTCTTCTTATTATTCCGGAGAAGGCTTTGGTCAGGATATACCCGGTGAAGCAGACTATCGCAAATTGAAAAATTCATGGCAGGAGGAAAACTCCGATAACTGGCTTCTTATGCCCATTTATCAGTCTGACCCTTATGAGGATATTACATCGGAGAATAACAAAATGTATGAACCACCCTCAGCCAATCATTGGCTAGGAACGGATAATACAGGCAGAGATGTGTTTGCCCGCCTCTGCTATGCCTTTAATATTTCTATTTCCTTTGCGCTGTTATTAACGGCTATCAATTACATCATCGGCATCAGCATTGGTGGTGCCATGGGCTATTTTGGTGGGAAATTCGATTTATTCCTCCAGAGAATTATTGAGGTCTGGGCAAATCTGCCAATGCTCTTTGTAATTATTATACTCAGTTCTATTTTGAGGCCCTCATTCCTTCTGCTTGTGGGAATATATACCCTTGTTAACTGGATTTTTCTTACCTATTATATGCGTGCGGAATTTTACAGGGAGAAAGCCAAGGACTATGTGGCGGCTTCCATATCAATGGGTCAGTCAAACAGAACCATAATTTTTAGACATATTCTTCCCAATTCCCTAGTTCCCGTAATAACTTACTTTCCTTTTTCTATAGTGGCAGGAATTGGAGCCCTGGTCAGTCTGGATTTTTTAGGGTTTGGTCTGCCTCCGCCAACTCCATCCTGGGGCCAAATGTTAGAAGTAGGTCTGCAGGATATTAATAAATGGTGGATGGTATTTTCCCCTATTACTGCTCAATTTATGACACTGCTCCTCATTGTATTTATCGGAGAAGCTATTAGAGAAGCCTTTGATCCCAAAGTGTATTCGAGGTTGCGATGAGCAGAGAAAAACTCGTTGAAATAAAGGGCTTGAAAACCCGCTTTAAAGCCGGTGACAAATGGGCGCAGGCTGTAAACGGTGTTGATTTGGATATCTTCAAGGGGGAAACCCTTGGTATTGTGGGAGAGTCGGGCTCAGGGAAATCCGTTTCGGTGCTATCACTTATTCAGCTTATTCCCAATCCTCCGGGAGAAGTATCAGAAGGAGAAATCTACTTTAAGGGGGAAAAGATTTTTGACGGTCATAAGTTGGATGCAGTTAAAAACATTCCTAAATACCGTTTCTTTAATTTCTTTTCAGAAAATCTGCATAAATCTGCAGCCCTCACTTTTTTACTGGGGTGGATGGCGGTTACGGTGAAATTATTCTCCCCGGGGTTCTGGGGATTTTCACTCTCATTACTCATCAGCGGATTGGTTACAAATTTTCTCTTCTTTGATTCACCCCGAAAAAAAGCTATGCTGAAATTCAGGGAGAAAATGTTTAAACGCATGCGGGATTTACGCGGTGATGAAATTGCCATGATTTTCCAGGAACCAATGACTTCTCTAAATCCGGTATTTACTGTGGGAATGCAAATGGTTGAGTCCTTACATCCTAAATCTTTTAGCGAATATATAAAGGACTGGTTTGTCAGCACTGCCAGAAATCTAAAGGTGATGTCCTGGAATGTACGAGCAAAAGTGTCTTTAGTGGTAGGAATCATCCTTTTAGTATTTTCCCAGCTTGCCCAAGGCTGGACATTTCATGCCGGTAGTATGCTCCTTTATTTTTTAATTGGGATGATCATTCCAATTTTTACTACTTTGTTTGTTCTCGTGACTGATCATCTCATTTCTGCTGAATACCATAGGGAGTATGACCGTTTAAATTCAGAAGCAGCAGACTTACTTCGCAGGGTGGGTATTCCTGATCCTGCTGCTCGGTTAGATGACTATCCTCATCAGTTTTCTGGTGGAATGCGTCAGCGTGCAATGATTGCTATGGCATTGGCAAAGAATCCTTCTCTGCTTATCGCAGATGAACCAACAACTGCTCTGGATGTCACCATACAGGCACAAATTTTAGAGCTTATGTCAGACCTGAAACAAAAGCAGCTGGATGCAGCTGTTGTCCTCATTACCCATGACCTTGCAGTTATTGCTGAAACTTGCGAAAGAGTGGTTGTCATGTATGGCGGAATGATTCAGGAAGTTGCCCCCATTAGTAATATTTTTGACAACCCTCAGCATCCCTACACCCATGGATTACTTGCATCTATTCCCAGACCGGACAAAGAAGCTCCTAAAACCCGACTGGAAACCATTAAAGGGATGGTACCCAATATACTAAATATGCCCGTTGGTTGCAAATTCTGCACCCGATGTGATATCAAAACAGATATTTGTGAAACAGATGAACCACCCCTTCTTGAAATATCCTCAGGACATTTTGTCCGCTGTCATGAAGTTAAACCAGAGGCAACGGCATGAAGAATTCCTCATTGGTTGATGTAAAAAATCTTCATGTACATTTCCCCGTTTTTGGTGGAGTCTTTTCCCGTAAGATTAACTCCGTAAAGGCAGTGGATGGTATAACCTTTTCCATTGGGAAAAATCAGACTATTGGCATGGTAGGTGAGTCCGGTTGTGGTAAAACTACTGTTGGCAGGGCAATGATAAATATTCTGCATCATGTGGCTCCTGATGTGGAAATCAGCGGTGAGATAAACTATCATTTTGATGAAGGTGAGGTGGACTTCACCAAACTGAATCCTAAAAAAATGCAGCATTACAGGTCTAAGGTTCAAATGATATTTCAGGATCCCTTCGCATCTTTAAATCCCCGCATGACAGTAAGCCAGATTATTTCAGAACCCTTGCAGATTCATACCCAAATGAACAAAAAGGAAATGCTGGACAGAGTCGGCTGGTTATTAGAAAAGGTTGGGTTACAGCCTGAGCAGGCGCAGCGTTTCCCTCATGAATTTTCTGGTGGACAGCGTCAGCGGGTAGGTATCGCCAGGGCATTAGCTACCAATCCGGACCTCATCATCTGCGATGAGCCTGTCTCTGCATTGGATGTTTCCATTCAGGCGCAGGTAATAAATCTCATGATGGATCTGCAAGATGAATTCAACCTGTCTTTTCTGTTCATTGCTCATGACCTTTCTGTGGTGGAGCATATCTCAGATAAAATTGTGGTGATGTATTTAGGGAATATCGTTGAAATGGGAGACTCGGCAGAAGTGTATCACCACCCCCGCCACCCTTACAGCCGTGCCCTGTTATCGTCAGTACCACTGCCTAATCCAAGTCAAAAAGACAGAAAGCGGGTAGTACTGGAAGGCGACATTCCAACTCCCTTAAATAAGCCCTCCGGGTGTGCATTTAGATCCCGCTGCCCATTAGCAAAACCGGACTGTGCCGAGGATATCCCTCCTTTGTCTGATACAGGTAAAGAGCATTTCGTTGCCTGCCCCCACTGGGAAGAAAAGTTTTAATTTCTCAGCTACCCACTTTTTCATTCCTTTTGCTTGAATCAGGAGGATTGAATTATTCCCCTGAAAAACTAGTATCTATTTCCTGAAAAAAAGAAAACCCCTTTCTTCCAATTAATATGAGGAATTTTACTCCACTTATCTCCCCTCCTTACAAGAGGAGGGGATAAAGGGGTGGTCAGAAAAAATATTTATTCATTCTAAAAGGATTTTAACTCCACTTATCTCCCCTCCTTACAAGAGGAGGGGATAAAGGAGTGGTCAAAAATAATATCCTTATTCAATCTATAAGGATAATAACTCCACTTATCTCCCCTCCTTACAGGAGGAGGGGATAAAGGGGTGGTCAGAAAAAATATTTATTCATTTTAAAAAGATATTAACTCCACTTATCTCCCCTCCTTACAGGAGGAGGGGATAAAGGGGTGGTCAGAAAAAATATTTATTCATTTTAAAAAGATATTAACTCCACTTATCTCCCCTCCTTACAGGAGGAGGGGATGAAGGGGTGGTCAGAAAAATATCCTTATTCATTCTGAAAGGATAATAACTCCACATGTCTCCCCTCTGGACTTGCTATATTATACCGGACACCCCAAGAAGCGATATTTATAACTCAT
>CAZKEL010000072.1:0-9260 GCA_964551815.1 uncultured bacterium | reverse complement strand
TATGAGTTATAAATATCGCTTCTTGGGGTGTCCGGTATAATATAGCAAGTCCATTATTTTCCCTACATCTTCATAAAGAGTTTTTGAATTTATATCGAGATGCTTGAAAATGTTTATCATTCCGGTGAATGCCTTTAGTACATAATTTTCTTTAAAGGCAATAAAAGTTGCTGCAATGGTACCGCCTATTACCATTAAAAAACTATTTAAATGCAAAAATACAAAGGGGTCTTTTGCACCACCAGATGCAATTGCATAGATAAAAAGTCCAATTCCTGCTACTGTACCTATAAATGTTCCTAATGAAAATGACATAAGTTCCTTTCGAATAAATAAATGGTTGTGACAAATGACTTCATCTACTGTGATAATATACATGTACAATATATATAATTGAATAAGTTATTTTAGAGTGGATGAACAGAATCTAAACCAGCCTCTTTTTTAGTTTTAGGTTGAAATTTTAAAACCACTTTAATTTTACCCTGTTTTCGAGGCGTAGCGCAGTCCGGTAGCGCACTGTGTTCGGGACGCAGGGGTCGGAGGTTCAAATCCTCTCGCCTCGACAATGAGGCGGGATAAACTATCCCCGATAATACTTTCATTAATTATTAATCAATGATCTTTTTTTAACATGAAAAATAAGAAAAATACCGAAAACATTAAAGATCTCCGGAAACGGTTTAAACGTTCTGAATTAGTTCAATCCTCCCTTTTTAAAATTGCAAAGGCTGCCCATAATGCGAACAATTTGCATGAGCTATATTCATCCATACATAATATTATCAGCAAATCCATGTATGCTGAAAATTTCTATATTGCTATATTTGATAAAGAAAAGGAAAAACTATACTTTCCTTATTATGTAGATAAACATGATGAAGAAAGTCTGGATGCCGCTGAGATAAAGCTTGAGAAAAAAAGTATGACCGGGCATTGCCTCGAATTAGGGGTTCCCCTTCTTTATACTAAAAAAGATATCCTTGATTTAAAAAAATTAGGAGAAGTAAACCCTATTGGCACAATCTCTGAAACCTGGCTGGGATCTCCATTAAAAATTGGTGAGAATATCATTGGGGTAGTCGTGGTGCAGAGTTATGATAAAAATCATCTATTAACGGTTGAGGATCGAGAACTACTCAACTTTGTTTCTGAACTGGTGGCAATGGTTATTGAGAAGAAACGCCTTGAAGCAGAACAGCTGGAATATCAATCAAATCTCGAGAAAAAGATAAGAGAACGCACTAAAGAACTTTTTTTTGCAAAAGAAAAAGCTGAATCCGCTGCTCAGGCTAAATCGGAATTTCTTGCTAATATGTCTCATGAACTGCGAACTCCCTTGAATGCGATCATTGGGTTTTGCGAGATTCTCATGGAAGATGCATCTGAAATGGGACAGAGCGGTATGGTTGATGATCTGGAAAAAATCCATAAATCAGGGAAGGACCTGCTGGCACTCATTAATGATATACTGGATCTTTCAAAAATTGAGGTAAAAAAGATTGATGTAAATGTATCTCAATTTGGTTTGGCAGAATTAGTCAATTCAGTTAAAGAAACACTTGAACCGTACGCCAGAATCAATAATAATAAAATAGATGTAAGACTTCCAAAAAAAGAACTATCCATTAGATCGGATGAACTAAAAATTCGCCAGATTCTATTTAATCTGATAACCAATGCCTGTAAAAATTCTGAAGACAGTGTCATAAACCTGATTATTTCACAAGAACGAATGGATAAGAATCATTTTCTGGTTTTAAAAGTGAAGGATTCCGGCATTGGCATTCCTAAAGATAAAATGAAAGCCATTTTTGAACCATTCACACAGGGCAATGAAGCTGAAAACAGCAAAATTAAAGGTACAGGGTTAGGTCTCACCATTTCTAAGGCGTATTCTGAATTACTGGGAGGATATATCCATGTTGAAAGTCATGAAGGAAAGGGCTCTACCTTCACCAGTTATATTCTTCAGGATATTTATGCAAAAAATAGCCAAAAATCCCTGGATGAAGCTGTAGATATACCTGTTAAAACTAATGGTCAGCCGGAAGGCCAGGGGAAAATACTTATTATAGATGATGATATTGTATTTTTAGATTTGGTGAACAGAAAACTTACGAAAGATGGATATTCGGTATATACTGCCAATAATGGAGAGAAAGGTCTCTTAAAAGCAAAAAAACTCATTCCTGACATTATCATTCTGGATATTATCATGCCGGATATTGACGGTTGGACGGTATATCAAAAATTAAAGCGCATTCCACTTTTGTCGAAAATCCCTGTAATTATTGTAACCATTGGCGATTACGAAAAAATGGCGAAAGACTTTGGTGTTGTAGATTTTCTTGCCAAACCCATAAACTGGAAAATGCTAAGCAGGCTTCTTGATAAATATCAGGTACAGGGGAAGTCTAAACATATCTTGGTGGTTGATGATGATTCCACAACCAGAATCATATTGAAAAAAATGCTGCTGAAAGACGGCTGGCAGGTTGATGAAGCCTCTAATGGCGAGGAAGCTTATGAAAAAGTGCAGACAAATAAACCTGAATTAATTTTATTAGATTTGCTTATGCCTGTTATGGATGGATTCGAGTTTTTAAAATTGATGAAGGCAAGTGAAAAGTATGATAATGTCCCGGTTATTGTAATTACCTCTAAAGATCTTACTGCAGATGATTATTCATTTTTGACTGCAAATGTTGATAAAGTTATTCAAAAAGGGGACTATACCAGAAAACAGATTGTTGACCGGATTGATTCAGCAATTAAGGAAAGTAATTTGAAAATGTATTTAAAGGGTACGAAAGCATGAATATTTTATTAGTCGAAGACAACGAACTTAACCGGGATATGCTTACCCGCAGACTGGAAAGAAAAGGCTTCTCCGTTATCACCGCAACAGACGGACAGGCAGGGATTGATATTGCTAAAGGCAAACAACCAGATATAATTATAATGGATTTAAGCCTTCCTATAGTAGATGGATGGAGTGCAGCCAAAGCATTAAAAGCAGAAGTGAAGACTAAAGATATTCCCATCATTGCCCTAACCGCTCATGCAATGAAAGGTGACAGAGAAAAAGCTCTTGAAGCAGGCTGTGATGAATATGATACTAAGCCAGTAGAATTTGACCGCTTAATGGAAAAAATTAAATCTCTTACAGATTAGCCTTGATTAATACTCTAATGACCCTATAAAAAAGACTGGTATGGCTGAAGTACAATATCAAAAAATTCTTCTTAAGAATTTAAAACATGACCTAACAACTCCAATAAATGCAATACTGGGTTATTCGGAATTAGTATTAGACTATCTTAAAGAAGGAAATTATCCTGAACTTACCTCTGATATGCAGAATATTTTCCAATCTGGTGAAGAAATACTCTCTGAAATTAATATGATATTTTCGACACAGGCAGACTCCTCCGGATCTACAATCGGTGCTCTTATTGAAAATAACAAATTACAGTTTGCCATCAGAACTCCTCTGGCAACAATTCTTGGTATCACAGAATTGGCTCTTGAACAGGCTCCTGGCCTGGCACCACACATAAAAATGGATGTGGAAACCAGCCTTCAAAAAATTATTCAGGCGGGATTATCATTATCAAAAAAGTCCCAAAAGGTTAATACTTTCTCAGAATCTGCAGTGGATACTTTATTTACAAACTACAAATCTGAATTATATTCCAGAGAGATCTCCAATCGCCTTTACGATTACCATCCCCAAGTCGCCATTCAGGCATTATCAGGAAATCTGGCACTCATTGATGACGAAGTAAGTAATTTAGAATTACTGGAAAAAATATTTGAACAGTCTAACCACGCCACCCAATCATTCAGTTCTCCTCTTAAAGGCTTATCCTTCTTGGAAAAAGAATATGCCAATGTGGACTTAATACTCCTGGATATATTGATGCCGGATATGAATGGCTTAGAACTTCTCGAGAAATTGAAATCTCATCCGGGATGTCAAAATATTCCTGTAATTATCTTATCGGCAGTTGACGATATAGATTCAGTTACCAAAGCGATTGAATTGGGGGCTGATGATTTCTTATATAAACCCATCAACCGTACTTTGTTGAATGCCCGCATTAATAATGCGTTGGAGAAAAAATTTTTCAGAGATAAGGAGAAAAGATACCAGCAGAAAATTAAGGCAGAACAAGAAAAGTCTGATGCCTTGCTGCTCAACATTTTACCAGAAAGTACTGCAAACAGGTTAAAGAGAGGGGAGACTTTAATCTCTGATGATATTCCCTCGGCAACCGTACTATTTGCGGATTTAACGGGATTTACCGGAATATCCTCGGACATTGGTGCGAAAGATATAGTTCATTTGTTAAACACAGTCTTTTCAAAATTTGATGAACTCTGCCAGATTCATTCCCTGGAAAAAATAAAAACTATCGGGGACAGTTACATGCTTGCCGGGGGAATTCCTGAAGTTAAAGAAAACCATTCAATTTCCGTTGCAGAAATGGCCCTTGATATGCTGGCTATAATGCCAATGCTTTCAGAAAAATCAGGCCACCAGCTACATTTGCGCATTGGTATTCATTCAGGACCTTTGTCTGCGGGTATCATTGGTAAAAGTAAATTCATTTACGATGTTTGGGGTGATACTGTGAATGTTGCCAGCCGAATGGAAGCCTACGGTGCAACAGATAAAATTACTGTGTCTTCAACTACCTATGACATGTTAGCAGATATATACCAATTTGAAAAACGAACATTAATAGATATACCTGGGAAGGGAGAGATGCAAACTTATTTCTTGACAGGCAGAATACAATAACCATAAGAAACATTATTACACTCTATTAGTCAATCACACTTAAAGTATAACATTAAATATAATTTCAATGGTATTAGAATATTCATTTAAAGAAATTGAATCTAAATGGCAGGAAAAATGGGAGAAATCAGGGCTGCATACTCCCAATTTAGCCGACACTGAAAAAAAGTTTTATAATCTAACCATGTTCAGCTATCCCTCGGGAGATAAGCTGCATATCGGGCATTGGTATAATTATGGTCCTGCAGATACCTATGCCAGATATATGAAAATGAGGGGATATAATGTCTTCCAGCCGCAGGGGTTTGATGCCTTTGGACTTCCTGCCGAAAATTATGCCATCAAACATGGAGTCCATCCTTCCGTAAGCACCCAAAATAATATTTCCACTATGCGCAGGCAGCTAAAATCAATTGGAGCAATGTACGACTGGAGTAATGAGGTGAATACCAGTTCAGTCTCTTATTATAAATGGACACAGTGGCTTTTTCTTAAATTATACGAAATGGGGTTAGCCTATCAAAAAACAGCACCGGTAAATTGGTGTCCAAGCTGTTCGACGGTATTGGCAAACGAACAAGTTAAAGAAGGATTTTGTGATCGTTGTAAAGATGAAGTAACTAAAAAAAATCTCACTCAATGGTTCTTTAAAATTACTGATTATGCTGAGGAACTCCTCCAGTGTTTAGAGAAATTGGACTGGCCTGACAAGACGAAGCATATGCAGAGAAATTGGATTGGTAAATCAACAGGTGCAAATATTCTCTTCAAAGAAGCCAAGAGTGGGGTAGGGATAGAGGTTTTTACAACTCGACCTGATACTATTTATGGAGCAACCTATATGGTGCTTGCTCCGGAGCATTCATTATTGTCAGAAATTGTTACTGATGATCAAAAGGCAAAAGTAGAAAGTTATATTGAACACTCAAAAAAGAAATCTGAAATTGAACGTACTTCTCTTGACAGAGAAAAAACTGGTGTTTTTAGCGGTGCATTTGCCATAAATCCTGTTACCAGGGAAAATATTCCCATCTGGGTTGCAGATTATGTGGTGATTAGTTATGGAACCGGGGCAATCATGGCTGTACCCTCAGGAGATGAACGGGATTTTGAATTTGCCAAAAAATATGGACTTGCAGTGATAGAAGTCGTTTCAAAAGACGGGATAAAGTATGGAAATGACCATTGTTTCAGTGGAGAGGGGATTGCTGTAAACTCCGGGCAATACTCTGGAAAGAATACGAAAGAAGTACAAGATTTAATCATCGAATTTCTTGAGAAGCATAAATACGGCGGGAAGAAAATCCAATACAAATTACATGACTGGCTCATCAGCAGACAGCGATATTGGGGAGCTCCCATCCCCATTGTTCATTGTAGGGATTGTGGCACTATTCCTGTTCCATTTGAATCCTTACCGGTACGGCTTCCTGAAAATATAGAGCTTTCAACTACTTATGGAGAAGAATTATCTCCTCTTGCCATTTCTGATTCTTTTATAAATACAACGTGCCCAACCTGCTCACAACCTGCGAAAAGAGATGCAGATACTATGGATACCTTTGTATGTTCCTCCTGGTATTATCTGCGGTATCCCAATGCAGAATTTGAGAATGGTCCATTTGATCCTAATGGTTTAGACTGGCTGCCAGTGGACTGTTACATTGGCGGATCCGAACATGCCACCATGCACCTGCTTTATGCCCGCTTTATTACAAAAGCCTTGAGGGATGGGGGATATCTCAATTTTGATGAACCATTTACCAAACTTTATCACCAGGGCACTATCACTAAAGACGGCGCTAAAATGTCAAAATCACGGGGAAATACTGTCTCTCCGGACGAATTTATCGAAAACTACGGTTCAGATACATTTCGGGCGTACCTCATGTTTATGGGGCCATTTGATGAGGGTGGGGACTGGAATGACCAGGGTATTACCGGGATTGATAGATTTTTGAAAAAAGTCTGGCGCTTCTGTCAACTGCCTGTTACGGATGAGGATCCCTCAAAAAAAGATTTACAAGTGCTTCACCAGACCATTCACTCTGTAAGTGATGATTTAAGCCACATGAAATTTAACACGGCCATAAGCCGACTAATGGAATTTATTAACCATTTTTCAACTAATAAGACTGTTGGAAAAGATTTTAAAATGAATTTAATTAAAATGATCGCACCCCTCACTCCGCATATTGCTGAAGAATTATGGGAAATCAATGGGGGAGAAGTATCAGTCTTTTTAGAATCTTTCCCTGAATACGACAAGGCTTTAGCCGAAGAAGATACCATGACAATTGCGGTGCAGATAAATGGAAAACTGAGGGGCAGCGTAGAAGTATCGAAGCAAATTGAAAAGGCTGCCCTTTTATCAGAAGTGAGAAAAAATGAAAATGTAAATACCCATTTATCAGGAAAGGAAATTGTAAAAGAAATTGTGGTGCCCCAACGCCTGGTAAATTTTGTGGTAAAATGAAAAAGTTTATCCTGATCTTCATGGCTGTAATACTGGCAGTTGGGGGGTACATTTTCTTTGCTACACCCTCGTATAATCAGATTGACATTAGTGATGCATTATTAGAGGTTGAAAAATCTCTTCAGGATGATCAGAAAATAATAACCTTCTCTAGTAAAAATCCCTTTAATTTCTACGATATCTTCCAAAATATAGCTCAGGTAACCGAGCAGGAGGTGTATGGCATTTTGACCACACCAATTGGAGAAGGTCCTCATCCGGTTATTATTGGTGTGGCAGGGAGTTATGGCTGGGCAGATCATCATTATGGCTATATGCAGCGTTATCTGGATATTGGATTTGCAGTATTTACCCTGCATAGTTTTAAAAGCCGTGGAATAAAGTCAACCGTTGGCAGGCAGATGTCTGTCACCACAGCAATGGTAGTTTATGATGCCTTTATGGCTTTAAAAGAACTGTCACAGCATGGTAACATTGATATTCAAAGGGCTGGGATAACAGGTTGGAGTCTAGGTGGGGGTGTTGCCCTGTTTACTGCCTGGAAGCCAATTCAAGAAGCAATATCACCAAACTATCAATTTTCAGCACATTTGCCTATTTATCCGCCTTGTATGGTAAAGCCTGAAATAATGAAGTATACCAATGCTCCTATGCATATATTAATTGGGGAGCTAGATGATTGGGTACCTGCTGAACCCTGCGTTGAACTGATAAACGAATTGCAAGGATTGGGATACGATGCCGATATAACCGTTTATCCGGAATCACATCATTCTTTTGATAGGGATCAAGAGGAGCGAAGAATTAATATTGCCTATAGCTTTACAGACTGTCGCTTAACATTATCGGAAGATGGAAATGTTCGGCTGATAAACACTGAATTCCCTCTATCTTCTCCCATTCTTCAGAAAATTGGATTGGCATTTTGTGCCGAAAGAGGGGTTACCTATGGGGGCAATGACTATGCCCGGGAACATTCTAGAGAGTTTGCTAAAGAATTTATGGGTAAGTATTTGTTAAATTGATGATATATCTTAAACCGACTATCCACTAATCCTAAGCACCCAGCTCCCAGCTAATTTACGATTAGGGAGTAACGATTTTAGATTTTAGAACCCAGAGCCTAGCACCCAGGATCCAGTTCCAAAGTTCCTAAGTTGCAAAGTTGCAATGTAACAGAGCGTAAATTCATAAATCACTAATCAATATTCCATATTCGCTATTCAATCTTAATTCTAATATCTAAAATATTCAATGATTTGTCCTCCATTCCCTAACTGTTCCATAGCTATTATACCCATATAGGATAGAGCTTTGACACAACTATAAATGTGCAAACTGATTTACGAATAGGGATTAACGATTTTAGATTTTAGATTCCAGAGCCCAGCACCCAGTTTATAAAATTTCTGTGACTCAAATCACATGAAAATCTCCATATAGATAAGACCTTTACTACAAATATAAATTAGTGTATATTGCGACCAAGTCTTTAAATTTGGATGGATTAGTAGAAATTGATTAAGTTAAGTATTAAGAAATTAAAAGGAGTTTGACCATGCTAAGAACCATTTCCTTTATTGCATTGATAGCCTTTGCATTTTCACAAACTGCAGAAATTACCAATATCACTGCATCTCAGCGTACTGATGGCAGCCGCTTGGTGGATGTCTGCTATGACCTCCAGGGTGATGAAAACTTCAGCATATTCAGCATTTCAGCCGAAATATCCTTTGATGGCGGTTCTTCATACCAAGCTGTTACCAATGCTGTTGGAGATATTGGTGGTGATATAGAAGAAGGCGCCGGCAAATGCTTTGTGTGGGACTTTGGCAGCGAAGTGGGCGAATTATATACAGCCCAGGCAGTATTTAGAATTACAGCCGATTCAGCACCAATGGCAGGTAGTTGTGTGGACTATGACGGCAATGAATACGAAACCGTTGAGATTGGCGACCAACTCTGGATGGCAGA
>CAZKEL010000071.1:0-9846 GCA_964551815.1 uncultured bacterium | reverse complement strand
TTCAAACAAGCAGCATGACTTCTATATGTGTCCGTTTTTTTGTTGCAAGATCAGAAAGAAAAGAGATTAGATAAACTCGAAGTCGGTTTGGATGATAGAGATAACCTCGTATTCCCCTATTATGAGCATAAAGGTAATTTGCTTGGATATAAGGTTCATAAGAGAAAAACCGAGCCTGCCCTGCCCCCACAAACTGGACCAGTATTAGAGTTAGTATTGTAAATTAATATAGTTTCCATATCCTTAATTGGAGGGTTTTTTGATTTTTACCATCTACTTAAAATATGTCCGGAACAAATCCTATTAATTAAATTTTCATCAATATCTTATGCATCCGAAAATGAAAAAAACCGAAATGACTTTCTATCTCCTGCTCTTTTTATATATCTCATACCATTGTTTGCTGTGGATAAATATTAATTTCAGTACCTGTCACCAGTTACAAGATGCTAAACCTCATAAGCATACGGGACCTTGTAATCATGGAGATTATTAGTAAATTACTCTACACAATTAAGGACTTAAATGAAGAAGCTTATTCTAAGTATGCTAATTATTTTAGGATGTGATGAAACCCTCACCTCCTCCCTAAATACTACCCTTTCTGGTAATTATAGCCTGACAGATTACCAAATGTACACCACAGCGGATTGTAGTGGTGAATCCATTATTGACTCTGCAGTAGCTGCCCTTACCCTCACTCAATTAGACTACAGTTATTCCTTTGAGAATAATTCAGTAACTATTGTACAAATCGCAAATGGTATGGTAGAATTAAACGAAAGCTGTGACTATCTTATCGTTGATAATATCTTAACCCCTGCTTGTTTTCCCATTCCCCATACCCTCACCGAAAATCATTCTCAGTTTTCCTGGGAATTGGGAGTTGATAATGTTACCGTAGATGGAATTGATACACCTATATCCGTTTGTTACCGGTATATATTTTCAAAAAAATAATTGGGGAAAGTAAAAAGGCTCTCCCCTCCTCCGGAGAGAGCCTTCAAAACACTAAGGAGATCAATCGAAGTAAGACGGTGATGCGTTAACATCTCTTGCCCTACAGCTGTAACTTAGAGGGGTCTAGTTAATCAAAAATTGATCTGCATCAAATTCTCTACCCCTAATTGATCTGCATCACATTCTTTGCCAAAATGCTTGAATCACATCATTCTCACAGCAAAATTGATCCATCCTGCTACAAGCATGAGATAGCTTCCTACAAAAAAAGTAAAGCGGGGATGTACATTTCGATTGGGAATCCTGACAAATGAATGTAAAATTCTAAAAAATACAAATCCCCAGGCCAGTTGAATATCTAAATTGGTAACTGAATCTGTTACTAACAGTAATACTATTAGCAGATAAAAGAGCAAGGGCATCTCAAACATATTTTTATAATGCTGAGAAACAGCTTGATTTTCCTTAGGAATCTTATCATCAAATAACCGATAATGTTTAATATGAACCCTTCCTCCCAATACTGCTGTTGTATTGAAGTACACCAATCTCAATGCTACCAGCAAAGTTAGAAAAACCATAGTAAAAAGGGGGTAAAAAATATTCATCAGATTTCTCTCCGTTTAATTCTTGGAGAGAAATTACAGGCTTTTGTCCGGAGTTCGGTAATAAAATGTGCCTAAAAGTAAGAAAGCTCTCTCCTCCTCCGGAGAGAGCTTTCAAAACACTAAGGAGATCATTTGAAGTAAGACGGTGATGAGTTAACATCTCTTGCCCTACAACTATAACTTAGAGGCTCTCCCAATATCATTTTTTGACTTGGATCAACTTTTTTCCAGTCAGTTGATGCACATCACATAATTGGGGTTTTAAGAAAGAGTTACTATTCTAATGGAGCAGGGTAAAATAAGAGTACCCTGCTGGGGGCGGCATCACAGACAAAATGAGGAATCTGGATATTGAGAAAATAGAATCCATCTTCTACTGAATTCGGTATATATGCCAATTCGGTAATGGTTTTTTTGGATTTAGCATTAACCTCCGAATTTGGATTTACACCATCTCCCCAAAAAATACGATGGTTGCCCAACACTCCGTCATCAGACATACGGTCAACAGAGGGTAAGTCCACAATTAGATGATTGATTTCTGTATCACAAATCATGGACATGGCTCCATTGGTTAAAAATGGGGGTAAATTTGCAGAATACTTCATAAAACGTTTATTTGGGTGGTTTGGATTAGTACGAATAATTAATGTATCAGGCTCCGAACCAAAAAATGCTTTATACATTATAAAAAATCTCTCTGCGGATATAACCTTTTCATTATCATTAACGCTGCAATGATAACGATCAGTACAATCCCCAAAAGGTTCGGGATCAACGGTAATTAAAACAGCAGATAAAAAAGGCTGCGTGAGTAATTTGCCAATATCGCCTGTATTTTCTAAGAGATGTCCCACAGATTCAGTATGAGTGCCAGTACAATGAATATTCATTGAAATTTCGGGTACATTACAAGAAGCACCATCTTTAACAGCCCATGACTGGTCTCCCATTTTTAAAGGTGAGAGCTCACCTTTGTTTACATCATAGAAATTGGGCTGCTCACCATTAAAATTATAGGGGATAGAAATATCCACAAATTTCTGCGAATCAATATTGTATTTTTTATTGTTATGTTCAATGTTAATTTTCATTAAAGTTCAGGCAATCGTTCTTTTATGAGAGATTCAGCTTTGGATAAGTCTAATTCACCATTAAGCATGGATATTATTTCCTGCTGGATTTCACCCCGTTTATACACTTGTGAATAGGGGATGGAGGTAAAACTCACCATATTATATCGAGGGATAAATCGCTTTGGAAACTCTTTATAAAGTTTATTGGCAATTTTTTTCCGCTGTATATAATCAATCTGTGCCACAGAATCACGCATCTCAATATAATTTTCAATGGCCATTTGTGCAATAGCATCAGCATCGGGTTTTCGGTGGATTGCATAGTCTGAGAGTGTGTTCTCCCAATTTCCATTGTGTTGTTTCAAATAATTCATGAGTACAACGCAATCTTCAAAAGATGCATTCATTCCTTGACCAAAAAAGGGAACTACCGCATGGGCTGCATCTCCTATCAGACAGTGATTTTTGTAAAGCCATTCATCAGCATACACTGTTGCTAATTTACCAGTGGGATTCTCAAAAAAAGATTGTGGGAAATTTTCTAACAAGGGCAGTGCATCACTAAAATAGGACTTAAAAAACTGAACTACATCATCCTCAGATGTGATACTTTCAAAACTTATTTCTCCAGAATTAGGCATAAACAAGGTGCATGTGAATGACTTGTCTGTGTTTGGCAGGGCAATGAGCATAAACTCACCACGCGGCCAAATATGGAGCGAGTTTGCATCCAACTGAAAATCACCATTATTTCCTGATGAAATATTAAGCTCTTTATAACCATGCCCCAAGGGTTCAGCATAAGAAGGATTTGTACAGTTTTTATCAATATATTTTCGAATTTCAGATCCGGCACCATCAGCACCAAAAATGATTCCATCATTGGTAATAGTTTTCCCTGTACAGAATGAAAGTTTTTCATCATCCACTGCAATAAGTGCCTCGTCAAAATGGATATTAACTTTTCTTGATTCTTCAGCAGCAGTCATAAGGATCTTGTTCAACTCCACGCGAGATACAGAATTGATATACTCATCTGGATTTATACTGTAAGGTTGAAAATCTAATTTACCACTTTCGCCATGAATCATACGGCCTCTCATAGGGATTAGGTGAGGTTGAACCCTATCAAAAACACTGGCCTGTTTAAGTGCTTCAATTCCACGATGAGACAATGCCAAATTAATGGATCGTCCTGCAGAGAGCTCATGTTCTCGAGGATCTACCCGCTTTTCATAGAGGTCAACATCATACCCATCATGAGCCAAAAGTGTGGCTAAAAGTGGCCCTGCCAGGCCAGAACCGATAATGGTGATTTTATCCATTGAGAATTTTATCCAATCGTTCAACAAATTCAAAACAATCCTCAAAGGAATTATATAATGGCACGGGTGCAATGCGGATGACATCGGGCTCACGCCAATCGGCAATTATTCCAATTTGATGTAATTTATCCATAATATCTTCAAAAGGATGTATTAAGCGTAATGAGAGTTGACAGCCTCGATCAATTTCTGAAATTGGTGTGATAATTTCAATTTTATCATCCAACTTTTTTCGAATCAAAAATTCTAAATAATTGGTTAGTTGTACAGACTTTTGCCTCAAATTGGATATGCCCGCTTCATGGAATACCTCCAAACTGGCCAATAGGGGAGCCATAGCTAAAATAGGGGGATTAGATAGTTGCCATGCTTCAGCAGTTTCCATGGGGATGAACTTATCGGGCATTTCAAAACGAGTGGCTTTGTCATGTCCCCACCAACCTTCAAAACGAGGAATATCACTTTTACCCAAATGACGCTCATGGATAAACACACCAGACGGAGCGCCAGGACCACCATTGAGATATTTATAACCACACCATGCGGCAAAATCTACGCTCCAATCATGGAGGTGCATTTCCAAATTACCTGCAGCATGAGCCAAGTCAAAACCAACTACACAATCATATTCATGAGCCTTTTTTGTGATAGCCTCCATATCAAAGGCCTGCCCTGAATAATAATTCACACCGCCAATAAGTACCATGGCAATTTCATCACCGTGATGTTCAAAGCAGTCTAAAATCCATTCTGTTGAAATGACCTCACCGTTATCAGGGTGGAGAATCATCAAATCTTCTGTGGGGTGATTTCCATGCAGTTTTAATTGTGACTGAACCGCATATCGGTCTGATGGAAAAGCATTATTTTCAATGAGGATTTTTTTCTTTTTCCCTTGAGGCAGATAAAATGATGTCATTAGAATATGGAGGTTTACCGATAATGAATTCATTACTACCACTTCTTTTTCTAATGCACCCACCAACTCCGCAGAATATTGTGTTAAAAACTCATGATAGGGCATCCATGGGCGTTTGGCATTAAAATGACCATCTACACCATATTTTTTCCATGCATCCAATTCTTCTTGAATAAAGGTAGATGCAGAATGTGGTTGTAAGCCTAATGAATTGCCACAAAAATAAATAAATGGTTCACCATTATTGGTTTTTGGGAAATGAAATATTTGCCTAAAATGAGATAGCTGATCCTCTGCATCTAAGGATTTTGCACATTCTAAATGGGGTGTAAAATTATTTTCCAAGAAAGTCACTTTCATTCAATCCTAGCCATTCCAGTGCCGTTCCTGCTAACAATCGCTGTTTGGTAACCTCATTTAAATCCATAGACTCAATCAAACTTCCAGGATAATGTTCCCCCAAGGGGAAGGGATAATCCGAACCCATTGCTATTTTATCTGCACCCATTGTGTTTAAGAGATAATTCATGGCAAGCTCATCGTGAACCAAGGAGTCCACATAGAAATGTTTTAAGTAAGAAGATGGAAGTACATCGTTATCAATTGCACATAAATCAGGACGAACATTAAACCCATGATCTACACGGCCAGCCGTGAAAGGAAATGCACCACCACCGTGAGCAAAACAAATTTTTAATTGTGGATATTTTTCAAATACGCCCCCAAAAATAAGTGAGCATATTGCACGGGAGGTTTCCGCAGGCATACCCACCAACCATGGAAGCCAATACTTTTGCATATCACCTTGTCCCATCATCTCCCATGGGTGGATGAATATAGAACATCCAATTTTTTCTGCATGCTCAAATATGGGATGAAATTGTGTCTCCGATAAATTTAACCCATTAATATTAGACCCAATTTCTATGCCGGGAAGATTCAGCTCATTTATACATCTGTCCATTTCTGCAATTGCCAAATCAGTATTTTGCATGGGAATAGTTCCTAATCCAATAAATTGTTGTGGATGCACTCTGCAAATTTCAGCAATATGATTATTAAGGAATTGTGACAGCGTAAGGCATTCATTGTCTTTGGCCCAATAGGAAAACAGGACAGGAATAGTAGAAAGTACCTGCATATCTACATAGGTTTCTTTGCAATCCAGAATGCGTGCGTTATGACTCCAGCAATTGCAGTCCACTTGGCGAAAGGCCTTATCATCTTTTCGTAGCATTGCGGTAGTTGCATCAATAGAATCCATGCGTAAAAACCGTGGATCTTTAAAGGTATCTGTAACCTCATTAAGATTTTCAGGTAAAATATGGGTGTGGATATCAATTTTAAACATTATGGTTTTTCTAAATAGGCACTACAGGCAGAACAAGTTCGCGCATCCTCATTTGCCCAAAAGGCATCAAACAATGGGGGAAGTTGCATTACAATATCCTTTAATTGAAGTTCAACTTCATGCAATAATGCGTGACAATTATCGCAATACCATTGAAATGCATCCAATTGACCTTTTTCACGTTTGTATTCCACCACCAATCCTACGGTGTTTTCAAATCGTTGAGGTGAATGAGGAATATTTTGGGGAAGCAAAAATATTTCACCTTCTTTGATATGAATATCTTTTGGTTTTCCATCATCCATTATTTTTAAGAGCATATCCCCATCCAACTGATAAAAAAACTCTTCTATGGGATCAACATGATAATCCTTGCGTGAATTAGGTCCACCTACCACCATTATCATGAAATCTGCATTTTCATACACCACTTTATTGCCAACGGGTGGTTTTAATAAGTGGCGGTGTTCGTCAATCCATTGTTTAAAATTTATGGGTAAAAGCATTTTAAATTCTCCTTGTTGAAATAGGAACAGGGAGAAAGGAAAAGGGAGAAAGGAAAAGAGGAAAGGGAGAATAGAATACAAAATATTGAAATATTGTTATCATTTAAAAATTTTCCTTTCGGGTTTGAATAAGTTTGTAAAGCATTGATGAAATCTTTTTTGTTTTACTTAAAAATTCATCTACTTCTGATTTTGGTAATTTTTCTAAATCGGATGCAATATATAGTTGAGACCTAAGTTCGCCACATGAACCCTTTGCTATATATAGAAATTGAATATATTCTTTATTAGTTTGTCTCTCGAATCCTTCTGCAATATTTGATGGAATTGATATGGCAGATTTAAAAATCTGGTTTATTAGTGGATTATATTTATTAAAATCTAGAGATTTATGAAGCGTTTTTACTAAATACATACTTTCTCGCCAAACTAACAAATCTTCAAATGATTCTATTTTACTCAAAAATGAAACTTCCTTTTTCCCTTTTCCCTGTTCCGTTCTCCATCAGATAGTAGCTATACATTTCAACTCAATTGCGATAGGTGTAGGGAGGCTATTAATTTCAACCGTTGTTCTACAGGGTTGATTATCTTTGAAGTATTCTGCATAGATTTTATTATATGTTTTGAAATCATCTTTCATATTGGTGAGGAAAACGGTAACATCCACTATATTATCCCATGATGAACCTGAATCTTCCAAAATTGCTTTTACATTAGCAAATACCGAATGGCATTGTGCTTCAATATCGTAGGATATAATTTTTCCATTTTCATCTAAAGTTACTCCAGGAATTTCTTTTTTTCCTCGTTCCCTTGGCCCAACACCAGAGAGAAATAATAAATTACCTGCCTTTCGTGCGTGGGGATAAAGTCCTACGGGTTCAGGTGCTTTTTGACTGTTGAATTTAGAATTTTTCATTTTTTACTACTCTCAAATTTTTCTCTCGTCCTTTCAACTTCTGCTAATAATAAATGTTTATCTGGAAGTGATAACAAATACTTTTTCGCAAAAATTTTCTCCTCATCCTTTAAAACGTAATCCACAAAAGTTTCATCCTTATCATAACAAAGTACAATCCCGATTGGTTCATCATCCATTTCATCATTTATTTCATCCTTAAAATAATTCAGGTAAAATTTCATTTGACCGAAATCAGAATGGTTAAACTTTTCGGTTTTCAAATCAATTAGTACATAGGAGCGGAGAATTTTATTATAAAAGACAAGGTCAACATGGTAGTGTTCATTGTTTACGGAAATCCGATATTGTCGGGCAACAAACATAAATCCTTTACCCAGTTCCAAAATAAATTTCTGTAAATGATCCATTATTGCTTGTTCCAAATCTGATTCTAACCAATGTGTTTTTTCTTCCAATCCCAAAAATTCCAAAACATAAGGGTCTTTCAATGCATCTTCAGGCGATTCAATAATTAGACCGTTTTCTGATAATTTTTTGAGACCTTTTTTATCTTTACTTAAAGCCAATCGTTCAAATAGCATAGATTCAATTTGACGCTTTGCTTCTCGTACAGACCAGCCATTGTTTGCAATTTCTATTTCATAAAATGAGCGGGCATCCGTATCCGAAACCGCCAATAGAAGACAAATATGAGACCAAGAAAGTTTAGAAAGCATTTTATCGCTCAGTATAGGCTTAGATTCGCTAGACAGTGTCGAGCGAATATCTTCTGTTTTGAATTGGCTCAACAGTGTCGAGCTAATTTGATAACTATTATAAAACTGCTTCATTCTTTTCAAATTAGGATAAGAAAAACCCTTCCCATAACGAAGTGTTAATTCCTTTGATAAATCTTGTAACCTTCTTTTACCATATTCCGCTCGTGTTTTTCCATCCAATTCGTGTTCCACAATTTCTTTACCAATTTCCCAATATGTTTTGACCAAAATGGTATTCACCGTTTGAACCGTATGCTGACGGGCAACGGAAAGCAATTCGCCTATTCTTCCAACCAATTGAGTATCGTCTGATTTACTTATTTCTTTACTCATCTTAAAATCTGTTTATACACACAGAGACTAGTGGCGGACATGGGTGTAAAGTCCTACCGGTTCTGGTTCATTTTGGCTGTTGAATTTATTTTGATTCATTTTTTTCTATAATACTTATCTAAAGAAATTTTATCGATATTTTTCCATTCTGTCCAACCATTTGCTGATCTACCCAAAATAACTCCAGCAGCTGAACTTGGAGATTTAAATAGATAATCCTCCAAAAAGATTAAATTATCATTTTTATATTCAATAATATTATTACTCATCAAGTTACTTCTTAAATCAATAACACTTCTATGGCAAGATGGTGCAAAATCCTTAAAAACTTCAGAATTTTTATAAACGATAAACCCATCATCTGTTAAGTTACCGCTTGCTAAGATTCCTTTTGTTGAAATATTAAATACTTCTTTTTCATTCCGATCAATTGAATTAGCTTCTAAAACAGAAAATCCAAGTGTAGAGGATAATATATTAATAGTATCAAAGTTGTCATTTAAATCAGCTTTAATTGTTTCTGGAATATTTGGACTTTTTGGTGAAACTGAATTTTTCAACTTATATCGTATAGATTTACACGCCTTCTGAATTGCCAGATATTCTAAATACTTAACATGAGCTTTAGTAAATGAATTTGTTTTTGATATAAATACAATCGCATACTCCCAAAAGTCTTTATTATTATGTTGCCTTATTCTATTTAAACAATCTTCAGCTTCTCCAATATAAACATTTTGTTTTGAATCATCTATAGATTCTCCAAAAAGAAAATATAATCCTACATTTTTCAATTCAGACCTTTTATACGCTTCATCGTATAATTTTCTTGGGAAGAAAACAGCCTTAACCAATCGTATTTGTAAGCTCTGCTATTTTTAAACCTCTTGGGTTACCATTGGGAAGAAATATTTGTATAGTTTGCGGTTTCATATCTTTATACACACATTCTTAGGTTCAGTAAAAAATTGCAGGGATTTGAATCCACCTTCTCTGCCCACACCAGAGTTTTTCATCCCACCAAATGGGATGCGTAAATCTCTGAGCATCCATGTATTCACCCAGACAATACCAGAGTCTATGGC
>CAZKEL010000070.1:0-10083 GCA_964551815.1 uncultured bacterium | reverse complement strand
CGATAATCCATCCAGATGACAAATGCTCCACCGTTCCCATCTGTTACTAATTGGGGGTCTTCTTGTCTGCCATAGGAATTCACAGCAACGATACCATGATCTCCCCATAAATTATTTCCATTGACATCTACTTTTTGGACGATGATGTCACGAACGCCATTGCGACAATCAGACCAGGCATATATCATACTGCCGTCTGCATTCGCATCACCGGTTCGCTGCCATTCTATATGCAGTCCCTGACGGATAGGTGCACCATCATCCTGCCAATCAAATTGTGCTAAAGATAATGTTAATAAAAAAGGTAGAAGAATTAATGTTCTCACTTTGATTTCTCCTCAATATTCCAATTGATTTTTTCTAAATTTGGTTTATTATTTATTTGATGAAAGGACTTAAAAAATTAAGGAAAAATAGTGATTTTTCCTATGGAGGGATTATATCAAATTGTAACGAATTTTCCTGATTTAAGGATTAATCCGAATGATATCAATGCCATCTTCTGTACCTGCATAAATAGTATTATCTGACACCTTAACTGCATGGGCATAACTGGTGGATATTCTCCCTAAAAACGACAGATTACTATCATTATTATTATATACCAGAATACCATCATGACCTACTGCTAAAGCCAATAGACTACCTTCACTATGAATGCCTTTAATAGAATATCCTCCTGCAAATATTTCCTGGGTGAGGATGTTGCCCTCTGAATCAATTCTAGTCATCTGGCAGCCATTGCCGGTGGATAATCCTGCATATACCGTTAATCCTTCCATGTATAAAGCATCAACAGAGCCGGGGGTATCGAAGGATAGAAACTCGTTTGGGGATACTCCGCCTTTTATTTCATAGGAGCCGTTAAGTCCACCATCAGAACTTTCACAATCCACTAAATCTGTTTCCTCTTGAGATTCATCATCGTACTCTGCTGCTAATTTATAATTTTTAAATACAGGTGTAATTTTTTCAACACCTGGCAAACTGAACTGATACCTGGAAATGTCCTGCTCAGAAATATAGTAAATATGGTAACTATTTTCTATTGAAGACTCAATCCAGATTCTGTTTCTACCCATGGTTGTGTCAGAAGAAAAAACAAGACTGTCCATTATATCACCGGAGGATGAATAAAATAGAATATCTTCTATTGTTTCCGGTTCATGGGATAATTTTAAAGTGAGTAAAAGACTGCCTTCATTCTCGTTTGTCTTTTTTATGTTCTTTCCTTCCCAGGAGGAAGCTGTTACCCGCTCTCCCATTATACTAACATCAAATCCGGCTTTTACCGTTTTAGATGTTATATTTTGAAAACAAGCTGCCTTTTCTAACTGTTTATGGATTTTAACACCCAATTCACCCATTCCAATAAGCAAAAACCCGTTATTTCCATAATGGATGATTTCAGCCGTAAAGTCAAAATTGATAAAGTGAGAACAGGTTCTGGCTTCAGTAATATTATTTTTAATTTCCTCCAGTTTCCACCATACCAGTGATTTTGAATAGTCATTATAGATGTTTAATTCGCCGGGAAGTCCTGCCTCACCTGCTGAATGTCTAATGAGAGAAAAAACCATAGGATTTTCTGTTGATTTATCCATTGTAACATCCTGCCATTTACTGCCCATGCAATTATCCTTTCCTCCCAATGATGTTAGGGGGGTTCCATTTTGATCTGCAAAATATAAATAATCTTCTTCATCCATGAGAATCAGAATACTATCCTCCGCAGAAACAAGGGCACCTTCGATCTGATCATCTCCTAAACTAAAGGCAAAATTTTGCGATGAAGAAATTTCTTCATATTTAAGTTTACTACTTTGCGATTCTATTTTATAGAGTTTAAATCCATTATAATTCACTGCAGCTGCTAAGAGAGAATCTGAAACATCCAAATCAACACATTCTCCTCCTGTGTCAATGGTTTCAATTCGGTGAACAATGTTTAATTTCCCCTCCGGGTCGGCAGGAACACGGCAGGCAGTGAAACAAAGTATGAGACTAATTAAAATTGGAATATTCACTTTCATAGTTTCTCCTAATATAATCCATCCCAAGTGAAATTATATCCAAATTCCACCCAGAATTCAATTTTATGATACGATTTTACTTCTTCTACCCATTCAAAATTACCGGCAATATTTGAATCTGCATCCCGCCATCTGTATTGGCATTTTGTTCTCACATTAACGTGGTGGTTTGTCCTCCAATCCACCCAAAGATTAGTTCTCCCGTCAATATAGTTTTTCCAGTTATCAAAGCTGAAATGGGTGGAATTTAGATCGTAAAACCTCTGTTCCAGGGATTGTGATATTCCCAATTTTTTTATAATGGGCAGCGCTTTCACATTTCCAGATAATGTAATTTTAAATTTGTCTGCTATATATGATCTATCCACGTTGGTTGATGGCAGGCTTGAATTGTAACTGATATTTTCTGCCCGGGTATGTGAATAACTCAGCTTCACTTTTTTCCTTTTCCATATTCTGAAATTGATATCCCCGATTATCGTGATTTTTTTCAGGTCAAATTCTGTAAATCCCGGATTATAAAGTTCTGTCGTCCGTTCCAAAACTGTCTGCACCCACCCTTTGGGTATAACAGACAAAGGGTGTGAATAGGATACATAAAATTTATCGCTGGTAAATATACAATTCTTATACTCCGTCAAGGAGACATCTCTGTCTCTGTATTTTCTAAGGTAATATTGGGGTATCATTCGATACCCGGCCTTTACCCATGAATAGGGTTTCAGCTTCACTGACAGGGACATGGCTGCAATACTAAATTTCTTTTGTTGCGATTGTGTATAGTTGCTGTGGTTTAAGGATACAGAAAAATTTGTCTGATACCCCTCTAATAAATATGGACTATACAGAATCTTTAATTGAGGTTTGAAAACAGGACTGTCCACGGTGGAAGAAAGCCCCAATAATTCGGGATTTTTCTCTTTAATGTCTTTTTCAGACAACCGCAGAAAATTGGAGTCATAACCAAGTGCAAGGCTGCCTTGAATTGTTACCGGAACCCGAAAGCGGTTCAAAAGAGTTTGACCCTCTAAATAACTCAACAGGAAAAAAAGCAGGGTTAGTGTTATTCTTCTGTCCATTCCTTTATTCGGATATATACTGTTTTATCAGAATTTGACTCAAAGTTTTCGGGAAGTGTGAGCGTGTAAAAATGTCTGCCTTCAGGGATGTTCAGCCAGACTGATCTCCATTTAGAAACTGTATTTCCTGTTTTGCCAACAGTTGAGACTGGAGATTTTTCCGTAGTAAAATAATAAGTTCCCAGATCAAAACCGTCTTCTCTGATTCTCAGCATATAATCATCAGAAATACTTCCGTTTTTAAATTCAACTCGGGAAAGAACCTTCACAGAGGTTGGGCCATTAATTTCATACTGTAATTGGTTTTTTCCCCTTAACGGATACCAGTACCTGGTTTTGTCATTATCAGATTTCTCTGATTTTGTCATTATTCTCCATCGGTCCTGTCGGTTTACTGTTTTCAATACCTGTGAAAAATCCCCTTTCTTTTCCAATACATTAGAGGTAAGTCTCAGATATACAACCGAATTACCTTTCAATGGTTTAATATTTATTTTATATCCTTTTTCCTTGTAGGGGAGATAAATAAACCAATATCCTGATTTGGTATAAATCCAACCCGGTCTGTCCTTACTCGTCACCTTAGAACCCGGTTTTTTGTACTTGATTGTAATGGGCTTTTGATTATCTAATTGGATGGTGAATCCATAATTTTTATCTTTCTTTCCCGTAGGTGATTTAACTGACCGGGAATAAATACCAATTTTTATGGAGTCTCCTTTTTCAAATTTCTTTCCTATGGATTTATAGGTAATTCCGTCTTCTAAGAGTTTATAATATGTTCTGTTTTTTCCCTTTATAATGAGTTGAATTTTTTCATTTTTGTCACCTCGGGGTTTATGAACCACCCCATAAAGTCCCCCAATCCCCAATTGGAAAAGTAAACAACAAATTAAAATTTTATAAAAACGATTCTGGTTCACTGGAATGCATCCTTCTCTTAATTTCATTATGGCTGATTAATCCCACTGTTAAGACGGTTCCTGCAGCCAAAAACAGGGCAATAAATATTACTGTGGTATTGTATTGTTTTTTTGAGTAAAATAGACTTCCTTTTCCCCATTGATAATTTATTTCGGGAGGGTAGGGCAAGTCATACCACTCTGACAAAGTATGGATATGATTAATATTTATAACAGGAATTTCCTTTTCCAGAAACCTGCTTAATACCGTATTGGGTTCATCGAAATGTATATCACCGGGGTAAATGATTCCCGCAGGAGTTTCTGACCTCTGCAGGCTGTCACCTGTTGAATAAACGCCTCCCCCTACATTTATATATACAGAAACTTCATCAGTCTCGTATTCCGACATGCGTTTGTGAATATTTTCTTCCTTGTCACCAATGTTTAACAATTCTATTTGGTTATTGTAAATGGATGATTCACAAATTTCCTTCCCTTTCTGAGAGAGCTGGGTTCCTAAATCGAAGCCACCACCAATGGATGCTAAGCTGCTTTTGGTTGAAATGAGTCCCGCATTAAAAAGTTGGTTTTCCATATCTACCCAGGTCATTTGAGGAAGGGTTGCTCCAAACTGGGAAGAGCCGCAACTGGAAATTATAATAGTTTCAAGTCCCAATGCCTCAATGGCAGACAATACCGCAATATTTGCTCCGGGATAGGAACCGGTGTAAGATATTGCTATACGCTCTCCGGTTTTTACTTCTAATTCAATGAGCATTTCAGTAATCATGGCAGCAAAATCAGGATTAAGTACCGATAACTTCGAGTCTAAAGATCCTTCAGTGGTCTGGATGGAGGATGTTTCAGGACCTATGAGAAAATGCCCATTCTGATTTTCATTATTCAACAGCTTTTCAGATTGAAAAATTTCCTTTAAATATTCAATACAATCCACCATTTTTTCTGTGGCAGTCCTTTTTATATCATATCCATAGGTGGGAACTAATACAAAGGAATTTACAGCCCAATATACCATCAAAAGATTCAGAATACAGAGGAGGAGCATGATACGGGTTTTTTGTATTTGAGGGCGAAACATTATTGGAATAACTCTACAGAAACTGAAATTGCCATTACAAATAATTTGGTCATACTGGCAGTAATTAAAATAGTACAGATGGTTCGCAGCACCCCCTGCCGGTCCATCCAATTGGCAATAAGCCCGGGAATAATATTTCCAATGACTACTAAATCTAAACTGGTAACGTCTGCCAATAGATTATTCTCTGAGCGGGTCAGGTAACCCAGTAAAAATCCTAATAAGAGTGCCAATACAAGGCGTCGTTTCCCGTATATTAGCATAAACTTTGCCAGTAATTGTATAAGGCCAAAAGTTATTATTGCTATTCCAAAAGTAGTAGCTAAGCGGTAGGGGTCTTCCAGATTCATGGCAATATAACCGGGAACTATAATTCCTCCTGCGGTTACCCCCAGCGTTTCTGTGAGGAAGAGGCTCAACACCATACCTATGCCAATAAAAATCCCTGGCTCTGTAATCATACCCTATGGGCCTTTAAATCGGAGATAAATTGTTCTCCCCAACCAACCATATTACCTATCCCCACAATATAAAAATTATTCAATTGTGAAAACTCAAACATCATTTCCCTAATAGTAATTTTATTAGGCAATTGAATAGTATGAATTTCAGGGTTTTCCTGTTGATATTTATGGAACTGAGTTGACAAGTTTTCTCCGCGAACGATGAGCATATCCGGCTTCATTTGATTAAAGACCAGAGAAAGAAGTTGGTTGGTTCTATAGCGTCTGTCGTTCCTGGTGTTCAAAAAGATACACGTTTTTGAATCCTGGATATGGGTTTGTATTTGAGTCCAAATATCCAATGTGGAAGCCGGATCATTAGCTGCAAACACATTTATAAAAAAGTTGAAATTATCTCCACATCTTAATTTCCAAATTATCGTCGCTCCCGGGTCAGGCTGAGATTGCAGCATCCCTTCAAGAGCTGTGTTCCTTTCTATACCGGAAAGTTCACATACTTTCAATGCCAAGGCTACATTGTCTTTGTGTTCCAAATAGGGGAAGCGCCCCATAAACTCAGGATTTACTAATTCATTTCCGACTAAAGAAAATTCGGACTCCCGTTTGTCTGCTACTTTTTCCAATACAGGTGCCAATTCTCGTTCACTGGTTACAACCTGCCCATTAAAAGGGATTGTATTTGAAAGACTGAGAGCGTTTTCTTTCAGAGTAAGTCCCATTTCATCTAAATGGTCAGGGCGTACATTGGTAATTACAGAAATGGTTGAACGCAAAATTTTTTGTTCTGAGACCCATTGATACTGGGGCTGTACTGCCATACATTCCACCACAATTGCCTGGGGTTTTTTCCTAGCAAAATTACGCAGAAGTCTGACCTGCTCTCCTATTGAAGCTGACCGTAGGCGGTGAATGATGCGGTCTTTCCCTGTTTCATCAATGATTCGTGGCGAAGTGCCGGTAGTTTTTGCTAAAGTTTTGAGTCCTCCTGCCCTAAGTCCGGCAGCAATGAGGCGGGTGACAGAGGATTTTCCCCGGGAACCGTTCACATGAATGCGGATGGGAAGGTTTCCCAATGCATGAGTATGTAATCTGGATTCAACCACCCCAAGGCTGATTAGGAGGAGCAGCAATGCCCCTAAGGTTATTTCTATCATTTGTACTTTTTTTTGCCCGATGAACAGTAATGAAAATTAATACTTCATTACAGATGGGGTAAAAAGTATAATTGAATTAAATTGGCGTTAGTATCAAAGTTTGTGTGAGGATGTAACAGAGGAATTATGAATTATAAATTACAAATTGTAAATTATAAATTGTAAATTTGTGATTATAAACTGTTTTTTATGCCCTGAAAAAAATTACCACTTAAATGATTTTGGAATGACCAGTACCATAAATACTTAATCATTAACGCACATTAATTAATATTTTCATTTATTTCACAGGAATTTGAGAATTGACCTCACCCTGACCCTCTCCTCTTTAGGAGAGGGAAATTTTGGCTCCTTCCCCTATTGAGGGGAAGGATGGGAAGGGGTCAAGCAAAGGGATTTCCACCAGCTGGCGGTATTGAGCCCTAATTTATTAATACCAGTTTTTGAGTTACCTGAAATTCTCCTGTTTGTAATTGGTTATAGCCAGGAAACAATTTTCATCAATAAAACAGAGTGATTAAAGTGAATACAGTATTTCCTCAATGTAATGTAAATGTAACCTATGTATTGATTTTACAACAAATGACCAATGACAAATGACCAGTGACAAATAAACAATGCCCCCGTTATTTATCCTGAAGAACTCTGAAGGAGTTCAATAATAATAGAAAAAATTATAATTGACCCCCAACCCTGAAGGGGTTGAATTACATTCCACGAATAACGAACATCGAATAATGAATTTTGAAATCTGAATGTTAAATTTGGAGGATCGGGAATTGGTTGTTTATATCTACTGCAACTTCCAACTCCTTTCAATTGCTTAAACCATATATCGAAAACCGACTGACCAATCAATCTACACTTCCAATTTTATTGAATTATGAGGTACAAGTCCTTTTGATTGACCAGCTGGTGGGCAGGCGGGGCAAGCCAATGACTAACATCAAAGAATATTTTTTTCATTTTTCAATTTTCATTTTTCATTTTTCAATTTTCATTTTTAATTCTTTTTGCCTCTTTCTCCGGAAAGCGGCTCATCGCATATTCTGCTAATGCCGTAATGGTAAGACTGGGATTCACCCCCAAATTTGAAGGGATGGATGATCCGTCAATCACGTACATCCCCGGATAGTGAAAAACTTCAAAATTTTCATCTATAACGCCATCTTTTTCATCTGCGGATAGGCATGCTCCTCCCAGAATATGGGCAGTGGTGGGGATGCCAAACAGTGAATCCATATAGCTGGTAACGATGGTACCTTTCTTTTTGGTTGCGATAAGTTGAGCAGTTTTTTCACCAATGGGGATATGAGAGGGTATTTTCTCCCCCGTTTTTGAATGGCTGTTCATAGATTTCCCTCCAAACCGCCACCAACGGGATTTAAATTCCAATTTCAAATAATTGCTAACGGGCTGCATGACCAGTAATATTACTGTTTTTCTTGCCCATTGTATGGGCAAGAGGTTAGTGATAAATTCAACAGGATGACGCAGGACTGAAATTCCCCAGCGGAAAAATCGCGGCAGAGGGATGGAACGATCTGGTAAAAATGTCGTAAGCAATGCCATGGCAGATTGCCCTTTTCCATAGCGAACCGTCTCTATATGAGTATCACCGTCAGGGTAAAACCCTGCTGAAATAGCGATGCCCTTAGTATAATCTTCTTTTGGTTGCTTCTTCAGCTTAACTCCTAAAATAGCTTCAGAGTTCGTTCTGACAAAATTTCCTAATTGCAAAGAGAGATTTGGCAGACTTCCTTTTGCTTTACATTTAAGAAGAAGTTTTACTGTCCCCATTACACCTCCGGATAAAATCAGTTTCTCACAGTTCAGCTTTCGTGTGGAACGGATAAACCCTGTAGATTGCTTAAGGGATAGTGAGTAAGTGCCATTCTCATTGGGTTGGATATCCATTACTTCCTGCTCAGCGAGAATACCCACACCAAGCTGTTCAGCCAGGTAGAGGTAGTTTTTATCCAGAGTGTTTTTTGCATTGTAGCGGCAGCCTACCATACATCCACCACAAAGGGTGCAGCCTGATCTTTCGGGACCTTTCCCATCAAAATAAGGATCATCATTTTTTTCGCCCGGTTTACCAAAATATATCCCTACATCAACAGTGTGAAAACTGTCCCCTTTCCCCAACTCATGGGCGCATTCTTTCAACACATGATCCGTTTCACCCTGGTATTTTGCAGGAACAGCACCTAACATCTGCTTTGCCAATTCGTAATAGGATAAAAGCTTTTCCCTCCAACCTTTCCCCGGCCAATTTCCCTGTTCAAAGGCTTCCTCAGGGGGGACTAATAAGGTATTTGCATACACCAGACTTCCACCTCCTACTCCTGCACCATGGAGAATAAATACATCTTTCAAAAAGGTAAGGCATTGAATGCCATACATAAATAGTCTGGGCATCCAGAAAAATTTGCGCAGGTTCCAATTGGTATTAGGAAAGTCCTCCGTTCGGTACCGTCTGCCTTTTTCAATCACCAATACCTTATAGCCCTTTTCTGCTAATCTTAGGGCTGACACTGATCCGCCAAACCCGGAACCCACTATGATTACATCCCAATTATTCTTCATTTCTCTTGGATAATTTCCTTCATTCTACGGATACATTCTATCCCAATTTTGTGTTTACCGTTATAGAGGAGTAGTTCCACATTTGCACCTTGATCCTGTAATAATTGAAATGCCTTTTTAGAATACTCAGCAGGCACACGGTCATCCGATTTACCATGACAGATGATAACAGGAGTAGAAAGTTGATTAGGATGACAGCGCTCTCTTTCCACCTCAGGATCACGCAGAAAACCGGCAATGGGAAAAACACCTCCCAATGGTTGTTCAAATTGCAGAACTATATCCAGACATACCAGCCCCCCTTGTGAGAATCCCATTACATACACATTTTCAGATGTATATTGAGAAAATATATCCGTAAAGAAATTCTGTAATAATCTGGTTGGCTCTTCCACTTCCCATCTCCCGGAAGACTTTTGATAAGACCATGAATATTCATTGGGGTTTCCGTTCACCTGGTAGGGAGCTTCCGGAAAATAATAGACCGTATTCTTAAAATTGAAAGATGGTATGAGGGGAACCATACTTTTTTGGTTTCCCCTCCACCCATGGATAGCAACCAGGACTTTATCAGGTTGCTTACCCTGAGTTTTTTGAATATATTTTAGTTTTTTCTCCACAGAATAATTGTCAATTAATATTGCTTACCAAAAATTGTCGTTGTAAAAAAATGACCTCTATATCTTGTTTATTGTAGTTATCACTATGCATAATCACTGTAAATTTAGGGGTTCAAATTTATACAAAAACTCTCTCTTAC
>CAZKEL010000069.1:0-10391 GCA_964551815.1 uncultured bacterium | reverse complement strand
TCAAACAAGCAGCATGACTTCTATATGTGTCCGTTTTTTTGTTGCAAGATCAATTCTATATTTATATTATGAGTTATAAATATCGCTTCTTGGGGTGTCCGGTATAATATAGCAAGTCCACAAAGAGTCTCAATCCATAATCAAATTGTTACCTTTGTATTGAGTTTACACCATTGACAAATGACCATTGACCAATCTACACCAAGACTATTTATCCAACGTAGCTTTAGTGTAGTTGGACGATGGACAGGCAAGTAACGAATGACGTTTGACTAAAATCCTTGGAATTTATACCTAACAATTTATCATTAACAAATACACTAGTAGATTTAATTTTCACCCCATGAAAAACTCCAAATTCATATTTTTATTTCTATATTCAGCCTTAATAGTTGGAGAGACTATCCCTGCAGGAGCCTTCAGTATAACCCGCATTCACTATAACGGTGGAGGGGACTGGTACAGCGACCCCGGGTCTCTACCAAACCTGTTGGAATTCCTTGGAGAAAATACTGCTGTTGTCATTAACCCCCTGGAAAATCGGGCAAAAATTGGCGAGGATGTATTTTTAGAAAGCAGCTATTTCTACCTCACAGGACACGGCAATATTAACTTTACCAATGAAGATGCCCAACTGTTAAGAGAACAATTGCTGGCTGGCGCCTTCCTTCATGCTGACGATAATTATGGCATGGACAAAGCTTTCCGCAAAGAAATGAGAAAAGTCTTCCCTGAAAAAGACTGGGTGGAACTACCCTCTGACCATCCGGTTTTTAGCATTCATTTCCAATTCCCCAATGGATTACCAAAAATACATGAACATGATAAAAAACGTCCCCAGGCTTTAGGGCTTTTTGATGAGGGAAAACTCATGGTATTATATACGTATGAGTCTGATCTTGGTGACGGCTGGGAAGACCCTAAAGTCCATAACGACCCGGAAGACCTGCATCAAAGAGCATTGGAAATGGGAACCAATATCATCCTCTATGCTTTAAGCAGATGATGTCTTCAAAAATTCAATCATTCATCCAACTTTTCAGACTTCAGTCAGCGAAAAGCATTCTCTTATCTCAAAGTACATTGTTGGGAACCTGCTTCATTTTGGTCTCTCTCGGTGCAGCAATTTTAGAATCGGTTTTCTATTTTGATTCAGCCGCCAGAACAAAGATTGTCCTCTTCCTTATAATATTTTTTGGCAGTGGTATGCTCTATATTTTCCTTCGTTATCTGTTTCACATCCGCCAATACTTTGGCAATAGTGATGACAGTTTTTTGGCTGATCAATTTAGGAAAAAACGCCCAGATATAGGCGACCGCCTGTTAAACAGCCTGCAAATTGAAAAAAAATTAGACTCATTCACTGATGGAATGGACCTTGCCCGCTACGCCATTGATAAAACCGGGGCTCAATTAGATTCAGTCCCTCCTCATTCATTGCGAAACCCGCTCACCAAATCCCTGAAGCATTGGCTGTATTCTTCAATTGGACTCACTTTAATGCTGGCAGCGGTTAATTATGACAGTCTCCCCCAGGCTTATGTCCGGCTGGTAAATCCTGCACAGGCATTCCCCGTACCCCTGCCTTTTGTTCTAAATTCCCTTACCGGTAATGAATCCGTTTTGGGAGGAGATACCCTTTCAGTGAGTATAGCCGGATATGGTGAATTACCTGACTCATTAGCATTACATTGGGAAGACCGGGAAACATCAGGCAGGATATTGGCAGCAAAGGAAGCAGAGGTATTCAAATTTACTTTTAATAATATCAAGCGGGATACACGCTATTGGGCTTCCTATACATCTCCCTCCTTTTTCTCAGCTTGGGGAGAGATTTCCACAGAAAAGGATACCATATTCGTTACAGACAGGCCTGTTATACAAGAAATTCAATTTACTATTTTTCCTCCTGAATATATGCAGAAGGAAGCCTATGAACATCCGGGAAATATTACTGATGTTACCATTCCCCAGGGCAGTCGAATTCATTTTTCCGGTAAGGCGTCCAAATCAGTCCAATCTGCCTGGCTCAAATTGGATGACAAGGTTCACACGATTCAGACAGACGGGAAATTCATCAGTGGAAATATATACATATCCAACCCTGCAATTGCCTCAATTTTTGTTGAAGATGATAATGGGGTACAAAACCTTCATCCTCCCAACTACCGCTTTTCAATCATGGATGATCACCCTCCTGAAATTATTGTACGCATGCCTGATAAAGAATTTGAATTGGATGAATCAGATTTGATTGCATTTGACATTCAAACCAGCGATGATTATGGCTTTAGTAATGCCTGGCTGGAATACCGAATCAAAGCACCAGATTACCTCCCCCAGGATACGAACCTGTACAAAAGAAACATCTCCGAATTACAAAGACTGGTGAAATCTCAGCAGATATATCACGAATGGTCCCTGTCTCAATTTTCTCTGGCACCTGAGGATGAATTACATATACAGGTAGTTGTGGCAGATAATAATACCCTGTCAGGACCCTCTCTCACTCATTCGTCTATTTTGAAGGGGAGATATCCCTCTCTTGAAGATTTATTTAACCGGTTGGAAGAAGAGGAAGAAACAGTTGAAGAGTATGGGGAGGAAATCCAGATGAATCTGGAAGAGGTAAGGGAATTAGTGGAAGAGTTAGAATTGGAATTATTGAAATCTGAAGAAGTAAGCTGGGAACAGGAGCAAACAGCTACAGAGGTATTGGAAAAGGTGGATGAGGTATTTGAGCAAATTGAACAGATTCAGGAAACCATGCAGAAAATTCAGGAACAGGCTGAAAAGAATAATCTGGTGAGTGAAGAATTAGTCAATAAATTTTCTCAGTTTCAGGAGTTGTTGGATGAAATTATGACTCCGGAAATGTTAGAAGCACTGGAAAAACTGCAGGAAGCCATGGACGAAATGGATCCCCAGAAAATGCTTGATGCTCTTGAAAATTTTGATTACGATCTCTCTGAGTTTGAAGAACAATTAGACCGCTTCATTGAAATGTTTGAACTTGCCCTGGCAGAGCAGAAAATGGATGAGGTAGTTAAACGATTGGAAAAACTCCTGGAAGAACAGACTGCCATAGTAGAGGAACTCACTGAAGAAGAAAATACAGACTTATCTACCCTTGCCTCCAGAGAGCGTCGTCAGGAAGAGTCATTCAAATCTCTTGAGGAAGTAATGAAAGAGGCTGCTGAAGCTATGCATGATCTTTCACCTGAGGCAGCCCAACAGCTCTCAGAATTAGCTGAGGGTGAACTTTCTGAAACTACCAAGTCTGACCTCAAAGATGCCCGCCAGGAAATGCAGAATGAAAACCAATCAGGAGCATCCTCCTCAGCGGGGCAGGCTGCAGGGGGGTTAGAGTCTATGCTGCAAATGGCACAGGATATTCAATCTCAATTTCAGGAAGATACGGTGGATGAAATGCTGAGAAAGTTTTTAGCCCTTATCAGAAATCTACTCTACATCTCTCAGGAACAGGAAAATCTAATTCATGATACCGAATCTCTGCGCTCACGAAGTCCCAAGGTTATAGAAACAGCGGTAAGACAGGATAAAATCCTCAGAGAGAATCAGCAATTAATGACCCAGTTGGCAGAGCTGTCCCGACAGACCTTTCACATCACTCCTGAAATTGCCTCAGCTATTGGGCGAACGCAAAACGCAATGGACAGGGCCATCGCTAAACTTGAGCAGAAACAGACTTCCTCCGCCCGGAGAGAAATGAAGTCTATATTGGAAGGACTTAACCAAACGGCTTATTTACTGTTGGAATCAGCGGATCAAATGCAGCAAAGTGGTTCCGGGTCGGGTATGGCAGAGTTTATGGAACAAATGGAGGAAATGAGCCAGCAGCAACAGGGAATCAATCAGGGTACCATGCAGCTGCCTCAATTGGGAATGATGGCACAACAGCAAATGATGGAGCAGCTCCAGCAGCAGCAGGAGCAATTGAAGCAGCAACTGGAAGAACTTCTGGGCGAACATCCGGGACAGGAAGCTGGCGGAGCAGGCAAAGCAAAAGAAGAAATGGAAGAAGTGATTGAAGATTTCCGTAGAAAACAGGTGGACCGCAAAACCCAGGAAAGACAGGAACGGATTCTCTCCCGGATGTTAGACAGTCATAAATCCCTTACCCAAAAAGATTATTCTGAAAAGAGAAAGTCCAACACAGGTGAAGAGATTATCTATTCAGGACCAACGGGACTTCCTGCAGATTTGGGTGAAAGAGAAATGCTGCTCATAAACGCTATGGAATCTGCCTTGCAGGAGGGGCATTCACGTGAATATCAAAACATGATGAAAAAATATTTCCGAACACTGCAAAATCAGCAGGAGGCTCCAATTGAATAAAGCTGCCGCCATTTTCCTCATTGCCTCTCTTTTTTCACAGGCGGAAAAAACTGATAATGTACTGCAACAAATTCAATCCCATGCCCGGCAGATTAATCAAAAAACCAATCCGGAATTGGACAGGCTTTATTCTCAGGCTAAAACTCTGGAACGCTCCGGATTATACGATGAAGCCCTACAGTTATATAAGCAAATCAATCGGGCAAAGCCGGGAGTGTCAAAATATTATAATCCCTTAAAAAATTATCTGAAACAGGCTGAAGCCTGGGATTCTCTTCTGGTGTTTACAGAAGCATTCCGCCAGGCACGCAATAATGATATTCAGTCAAAAATAGAATTTCTTGATGTGCATTTATGGATGGATAATAACGACAAATGGCAGAGATTGGCAGAGTCACTTATTTTAAACTCACCTGTAAATCCCTCACAGTTAAAGGGTATATTTCAACGGCTCATCAATGCAGGCAAATTTCAACCTGCCCAAAACTTATTAAACCAATACCGAGTAAAATCAAAGGCTCCCTCCTTTTATGCTCTGGAAATGGGAACCTATTATGGGATGCGAATGGCCTATGAAAAGTCAACAGAGCAATATCTCCTCCATTTAAAACATAATCCTGCCCAGTTAAATTTAATTTCTGACAGAATTATGATTTTTCCTAATGACCAGAAAATTAATCTGCAAATTTCAACCCTTTTGGAAGCAGATGGCTCTTTACCGGCAGGGTTAATTTTAGGGGATCTGCAATTTAAGATGAAACAGTATGATCAGGCTTATACTACCCTGAAACACTATGATGCACCCAATGACAGACTTCTGGATTTTGGGATAGATCTGGCATCAGTGGGTGAATTTGTGAAAGCAGAAAAAGTGCTCACTGATATCATCAGCAATAACACCGATGAGAAATTGTTAACTCAAGCCATTTTTGAAATCGCTAAAATTTTTGAAAATAAAATGGTAGTGAAATCCACAGATTTACCATTGTCCGGATTTTATCCTCATAATCCATTTTTCTCTTCCCCCTACCTGCCCATCAAAGATGAGTCTGGATTTGCCCTGCAAAAAGCGATGGGAATTTATGATTCTCTTCGAGTCACCAAAAAAAATGCACAGGCTGCCTACCGATTGGCAGAAGTACAATTTAGAGTATTAGGCGATTTGGATGGAGCCAGATATCTCTATGAAGAAGCCTACCATCACGGGAATTCAAGAAGCCTGAAAAAAGATGCGGGACTGGGGATGATTAATATTTCCATTGCAAAAGGCGACCTGGATGCCGCTATGGAAAAAGCCGAGGAATTTATGAAAAAGTACCCTACTGAATGGGACTATCACATCAAGAAAGGACAAATACTTTTTTATTGGGGTGAATTTGAGGCTGCCGATGTGAAACTGAGGGAAATTGTGAAGGAACTGAATTTCCAGGAGAAAGTGGTAAATGACTTGTTAGAGGTACTGGCGGTGTTAATTGGATTTCGTCACAATCAGGATGAGTTTGTCGAATATGCGAAAGTGCAGTTGCTGATTCAGCAGAATAAGCGTACCGAAGCCATGGAGAAGCTGGAGTCGCTATTTACTACTAACGAAATTTACTTAGCGGATATGTGTCGTTATCAATATGCCTGGCTGAGTTTTCTCCAAGGCGAAATTGAGTTAACAAAAAACAGTCTGTCAAAAATAAAAAATGAAACTATTTGGATAGAACTGGCCCATATCTTCCACGCAGAAATCCTGGATTTTAAAGAAAATAATCTGTCTGACACTATAGACAGCTATTTGGAGTTTTTAGAACTCTATCCTGAAAGCATTTATTACGATGATGTTCGTCTGAGGCTGAGAGAGATTACCAGCTAATTATAGTCAATGGTTATAAGTCAGTAGTCATTTGTGAAAAATCATTTCCTCCACTTCTGCGTATTTCGGGTTGGTATCATTCTGGAATTGCTGGTACAATCTCCGTTATCAAAATTCCATTCAGCACAATTTAAATTCAATTTCAAATCGTTATCCCCTTCATCACAAAAACCATCACCCAGCCAGGGGTTAGGTTCTTCGGTGCAGCCACCATCAAACAGACGAATACACAATTCCTCTGAAAAGTGAATTCCGGTACAGTCCACCAGATTACAATCACCACCGTCATAATTAAACTCACTGCAATTGGTATCCAGAAAATCACATTCACTGTCACCAAGATAGCCGTTATAATCCACACAGGTATTGCTGATGAGGTCACAATCTTCAGGCAGGTTTCCGGCACAGTTAATCACCGTGTTTTGATACATGGAATCAACACTGCAGTCCACAAAAGCACAGCTGGAAGTACCCGCTGCACAGTTTCCCGTTTCTGATTCAGGGAGACAGCTGAGTTGGCGTGTGGTAATATCCAAAAGTCCATTTCCTGAGGTATCACTACAGGAATAAGCTAAATATGCGGTTCCGTTGCAGTCATTATTACAGTCTCGTTTCGCTGTGCCTCCGCAAGTGCTGTCACAATCAAATTGGGTGCCCAGGCAGGAGCTGTCACACCCCAGCAAATAGTTGAAGGTTACGCCGGTGGTTCCACCGGTGCAATGATTGCAGTCGTCCTTCACAGCGCTCCCACCGATAACGCCCTGACAGTCTGCAGCAGGCGGCAGGGTTGGTTCGATGCAGCTGTATATCAGCAGGAAAAGACAAAGCCTAAAATAGGCAGCAGTTTTTTTCTTTAAAGTCATTTTTCTCTGTTTATTGGTGATTATTCCTCTAAACTCATGCAGGATTTACTCATTAAATTATTAAGGATAATTCTAATTAAGAAATAGTTAAGCGATATAAAATGAAACAATTACTAACCCTCATACTCATCCTGGGAAGCGCATTTTCCCAAAAACTGCTCATCCCTATGGATCAGGTACAGACTGACCATTTAAAAGCCTATGGAGTAGCCTTCTGGTCACTTCAGCAGGGTGAAAATGTGGACTGGCTCTTAAACTACAGAGGCGGCTCATTTATGATAAGCCATACCAACCTCAGTGAGAGAGAATGCAAAATCAGGGGAGTGCATTATGAGCCAATCAATGCAGGAATCCTCAGCAGTATTTTTGCCTTGATAGAAGAAAACAATATGGATATGGTATTATTAGAAAAAGCACCGGATATCGCTGTCTATTCCCCTCCCGATAAACAGCCTTGGGATGACGCCGTCACCCTTGCCCTCACCTATGCTGAAATTGAATATGAGGTGGTTTTTGATGAAGAAGTTCTCACAGGAAAACTAAGTGACTACGACTGGCTGCATTTGCATCATGAAGATTTTACAGGTCAATATGGTAAATTTTACAAAAATTACCACAACGCAGGATGGTATAAAAGTATGGAATTTCAATTTAAGGCAACAGCAGCAAAATTTGGATATTCAAGTGTGCATACCCTGAAAAAGGCAGTTGCCGCTAAAATTAAAGACTATGTGCAAAACGGTGGATTCATGTTTGCCATGTGCTCCGCCACCGACTCCTTTGACATCGCCCTGGCAGCACAGGCAACGGATATTGCCGGTTCCGTTTATGACGGCAGTCCCGTTGACCCTGCCTATACCCAGAAAATGGACTTTTCAAACTCGATTGCCTTTGAGAATTATAACCTTTATACCAATCCCATGACTTACGAATATTCAACCATTGATATCCCTCCCAGTCATCGGCCTGTTACAAAGGGAGCGGAAGCAGACTATTTCACCTTATTCGAATTTTCAGCTAAATGGGACCCTGTTCCTACCATGTTGACCCAAAACCATGTTGCTGTCATTAACGGCTTCATGGGGCAAACCACAGGATTTAACAGAAATACATTGAAAAATCATGTATTGGTTATGGGTGAAGTGGAGAATGATGCCATGGTAAAATATATCCATGGGAATGTAGGCAAAGGCACCTTTACTTTTTTAGGAGGGCATGATCCTGAAGATTACCGTCATTTTGTAGGTGACCCCCCAACAGATTTGTCTCTCCATCGTAATTCACCGGGCTACCGGCTCATTTTGAATAATGTATTATTTCCTGCTGCCAGAAAAAAGGAGAAGAAAACTTGATGTGAGAAGGGAAAAAGGCTTGCCCATTGTAGCTTGCGTAGATGGGAGAAAGGGAAAATGGAAAACGGGCTTACACCTCGTAATGAGCAAAGCGAATGTAGAGGTGAAAAAGGAGAAAGGGAGCACGAAAATGAAAAATGAAAAGTGAAAAATGAAAAAAGTAAACAGCTCACCTTCAAGGGTAGCTGGGTATGCTGGATTCCCTCAGCATGACAAGTTATTTAAGTCTGGCTACAATAGTTTTAAGCATTCCATCAACCCTGAAGGGGTTGAACAACTTCTTTGAATGACGAATAATGAATCAATCTACGTTAACACTACGATTGACAAGTGATGAATTTTGAATGATGAACTTCGATAAATTAGATCAGAGCGAAGAATCTCAATGGATAGCATAATTGCAGCTCGAAACTTGTGAATTGACATTATCAATTTATTCTAACTAAAAGTTAAACAAAGTTGGTTATCGGCTCATTTCTATTTTCAAAAGCCAAACTTCAATGCCAGCTTAGCTTTAATAAGTGGGTCTTCCTGCTCCTCAATTAAATTGTCCGTGGCTTTGGAGTAATCCAAATTCAATGCCAGGGTAATTTTCTGTTTGGGAAACTTGTATTGTAATCCCGCCTTCAGGGTAAGTTTATTATTATCCAACTCAACTTTATCAATAAATTCGTCAGCAGTACCACTGTCAAACTGATCATTTTCATTGCTGTCTGTTAGTTCTTCTTCAGAGTCATAAAATCCATTTTTATCTTTGAAGCCGATGACATAATTCCCACCCAGAGTAACATTTAAGGCATTATCTAGAAATTTGTAACCAAATTTGGTACTGAAAACGGTGATAATGGTGGGGGATTGCCGCCTGTCTGCTGGTGTATTTGCTGAGAGTCCCACCCCGAGATTGATACTGAGAGGAAATGGCGGAGTCACGGACAATGCTCCGGTATAGGTGGCTGTATTTGCTCCTGAATCTATAAAGGGATTATCCTCCTTCTCAAAATAGAATAAATTCAAATCACTTCCACAGGCAGAGGTATCTGTCACTCCCCCCCATTCCTCATCTGCAGTGTGGTTTAAAATTTCAAAACAACCGGAAGTATCTGCTAACACATCCTGATCATTTACCAGAGTTACATTCCCGTTAAGGCTGAAGGAGGTTTCGCCAATATTAAATTTAAAAGATGGTCCCAAGGTATGGGTTTCCAAATTTTTAAATCCCGTTGTGGTATCTGATAATACCCCTCCGCTATTGGTTACTTCCAAATCTTCTCTGTCCTGCATTCTCAGGGAATAATTGATGGCTGGCAGTTTTCTGAAATTTAATCCGATTGACCCCGTCTTTGTATCTGAGTTGGTTCTTTTGATGGTTTCAACACTTTCTCCGATCACCTCCGGATCCCAGGGGCTTTTGATCTGTCTATCATAACTGATGGACAAAGAAATCTGGTTTTTCCAGAGTTTGAGTCCTGCCTTGGATTTATAATTACGAACATCCGTTTGTATGGATGAACTACCGTGAGAAACAAAGTTTAATGGTGCCTGATTAAACTCTCCCTGCACATCAAGAGTAGTAAAATACAGGGGGACGGGAGTTTTAAATAAAAGTTTCACTGCAGGTCTCTTTGTCAAGAAGTGCAGGGAATCTCTGCCTCCTTTTACTAAATCCCCAAACTCGGGGCCGGTTAACCCGGAAATTCCCCTTCCCTCACCAAAACCCAGAATGTCATCATTAAGTGAAAAACCAAGAATTTTTGAGTATCCTTCCATGGTATCTTTCGTTTTCAGCATTTCTTTCCAAAGGGAATCATTTTCTGCTACTCCTGTTTGAAATATTGGTTGTGAGACAATTTTTCCATCACCATTAATATCCACACAGGTATTCTGATAGCAATAATCCACCCCAGCCCAGCTTGTATATGAATAGAGGTTATCTCCTGAATCCAAATCATGGGCAGCTTT
>CAZKEL010000068.1:0-10415 GCA_964551815.1 uncultured bacterium | reverse complement strand
CTAAGGGCTTCCTTAATTCTATAAACTGGGGATAAGGTCTATTACTTGTCATGGGTTTTGGTTTAATAGGTGCTGAAATACTTTCAATATACTATACTAAAAAATCAAAAAAAGATAAACATGTGAAATATCATTTTGGTGTGGGAGTGGGATTGTTTTTTATTGCTGCAATTCTACCATACCCAATAATTGGGATGGAGTATGAGTTTTAGTCTATATATTTCAATGATCAGATTTATCCGATTAAATAATATATTTTTAATATTATAAATTCGCCGTAAATTATAACAAGCGCCAGGTACTACTGAGCGGCAGTTTGTCTCCTTTACCGTCGTGGCAGACTGACTAAAAGCACGGGGTTACTTGATAACCGTCGACTCCTCTTAGTATGTGACGGTCTGGTGGTTTTAGAGCAGCTCTCTGATTTTCAGGGAGCTGCTTTTTTATACCTCCTAATTATTGAATTTCGAACCCACCGGCAGACGATAAGGTTTGAAGGGAATTAATAACAGAGATTTTAATGAGGATTGTTCAGCCTTGGACTGATGGGTGTCTAATCCATAGTGTAATTTTTCTAATTTATCAGCATTTTGTGCGGTTTGAAATATACGGTCCCATAAAGAAAAAATGTTTCCATAGTTTCTGTCTGTCTCAGGAAGGACAAAATGATGATGTACTTTATGAAAATCCGGTGTCACGAAAATGAGGGAGAGGATATTGTCCAAAACCTTGGGTGTTTTTATATTGGCATGGGTAAGCTGGGCAAAGAACGCCGACAGAGTCTGATATAACATGACAATGCCAATGGAAGCACCTGAAATGAAAACTGCTAAAATAGTGAAACCCAAACGAAGAACAGACTCACCGGGGTGATGTCGTAGTCCTGTGGTAACATCAACACAGGGATCAGTATGGTGAATAATGTGGAACTTCCACATCCATTTCACGCGATGCTCCAGCCAATGTATGAACCATGCACCTATAAAATCTAGTAACAGAATTCCCAATAGTACCAAAACCCAATAGGGGAGGGAGGGAAGGCTATGATGGATCATGGGGAGTAATCCCCATTGATGATGGAGATTGTAGTCCGTTGCCTGTAAAATTAAAAAAGCACCGGACAGATTAATAAGCAAGGTGGTAAAGGTGAAAAAGAGATTTAACAGTGCATGATTCACTTTATTATAGTTAAAGCGAAATAAGGGTATGCCTGCTTCTAACAGGAAAAAGAGGGTAAGTCCACTAATGAGTATTGTACTTCTTACCGATGAAGGTATTTCTGCAAAAAATTGAATGAAATTTTCCATGATTTACGTTAATCCTGTATTTATCAAATTTAAAGCTGCCTGAAAATGAGAGTACCAGACCATTTTATTGTAGGGATAATCCTACAAAAAATGCATTTCTCTCTAAGACTGCTTCATTGTAATTTTGCATATTCAGCCAATCAGAAATAAAAAGAGGGAATAAATGAAATATCCTATTGATACAATTGTAATGATCAATAACCGAGAATGGCGTGTAGCCGAATACCGCATGGGCAGAGGCAGGGAATGGGTCTATACTCTGGCGAACGAATGCGTTGACGGAAGCTATGATACCATGCGACTGAATGAATTGGCAATCAGCAAAATTTTAGTTGATGAGCCACAGGGCAACCTGATTGAAACTCAAGCTTTAGAAAGTTTTGCATAATACTTAACTACGGTTTTACCGTAGTTATTCTTCTTCGGGGACTTCTATTAATTCCACCTCGTGAGTACGATAGTACTCAATTTTTCCTGATGCGTTAATCGTTTCATAACGGGTTGGGTAATTGTTAATTGATTCTAAGGTAACGACCTCTCCACTGGTTTTCACTTTTAATTTGCTTCCAATTGGTATTTGGGTGAGAATATCCATTTTTCTTTAAATCCTTCCTGCTGTTTTTGCTCCAAGGTGGGCTCCGTAAAACAGTAAACCCACCGCTAAACTATGGAGGGAAAAATAGAGGGTTCTTTTCATCATGGAAAAGCGTAATTCTAATTGAAACTGAATCCTTACCCAAAATAATACCATTAAAAAAAATACCGTTAGAAATTCAATCAGTCCGTGTCTGAAGGTAAATAAATCTGAAACTGAAGCCATTTCAAGAAAAGTAATCAACCCGCTGCCCAGAGTGAAAATGGAGGACAAGCTTCCCATGGCCATTGCCCAGAAACCGGCAGATTCCAGCTCTTCCTTTTTTAAGAAATAACCTAAATAATCCCAGACTAATCCCACTGAAAAAAGAGCAATAGGAAAGTGCACCAACATAGGGTGCAAATCAGTGAGTGACCAGGGGAAATTCATAGGCTATTTACCACTTTTTATCAGCTCAGGGTGTTTTGCCCCCCGGTGGCAGGTCCAGCAGGATATGGCTGCTGTCTCACCATGATTATGCAGGGTGTCCGCCAACCCGGTGAAAAACGACTCATTTAAATTCTTCTGCATTTTCATCATTTCTCTGGCGATTTTCTTGTGCGGTGTCTCAATGGATTTATCATTTAGATCATGACAAAACTGGCATTTTACACCTAAATCGCCTGCAACAGATTTCATATATTTTGTCAGATCACGGTGAGATTCAAATTCCAATACCTGCAATCCATCTGCTTTTTCACTGCTGAATCCCAATCCGATCCACAGTATAATCAGCATTATTTTTTTCATTTATAGCTCCTTAAAAATAAAAATGTGTCTGAAATAATAATTCAGGTTTCTTTTGAAGGTAATCAGTGGCATCTACCTGGTTAAACCTTGCCTGAAGCTTTATTTCAAGAATATTTAAAGGAAAGACATCCACTCCTATGGAATAACGGGTAACAGCCCCTTTTTTTATATCTAATTGAGGATCAAAAAAATCATATTTACCTGTGAGGTACAGCCCCTGTTTAATTTTGTACGCAACCTCCTGATACACTGCCAGGGATAAACCACTGCTAATCCAATTATCTGCTCTGCTTAAGGCTCCAGTCCAGCTTAGTTTATTATAGTGCACCCCACCGTACCCTTCAATTAAATGAACATTTTCCTCTTTTAAATAGCTGACACCACTAAGGTATGAAAAGTATTCTCCCCCACTCCAAAAACTCAAATGAGTGGTGAAATTTCCAATTTCTTCAGATGTTTTTATTACGGGTGTTGACCAACTGAATGTCCATAAACCAGCGGATTTCAATGGAAGCCCAAATTCTACTATCACCGGTGAAGAGAGGTATGGATTAAAAATCATTCCTTCAGTTTCAAAATATTGTTTAGTTCGGTTTGTATTCCCACCACGGATAAAGGAGGTATGGTCAGCAATTCGAAGTCCAAAATTCGGCAAAAAACGGCCTACTCTAAGCCAGGAATTATGGGTAAGCTTATCCAAATGCAGCCAATAATCCATAGTGACGTTGCTACGGCTTATTATACCAAGGCGGGAATAGAGAGATGCCTTAGTATTCAATTTAAGATTGGTATGGAGGTCCGCTTGCATGGGAAATGCTGCAAATGTTGTGGAACTGTCTGTATCACTATAACGGATTCCCTGTAGGCGAAAATCTCCGCCAATCATAAGTAAATCTGAGACATATCCGTCCCAATTTTCTGACCCGGAATTCTGCCAGCGTTTAAGGGGTAATTCATCCAGGGCAACTACATTATTCCCATAATCATTCCGCATGCCTGCGCCAGTGGGGCTCACATGGCAGGCGATACATCCTGTTCCATTTTCCAATGCAAAGCGGGGGATTGCAAATCCCAGTTGAAACATTATTCCGAAAATTAGCAGGGAGGTGACTTTCATTGAGAAGAAGCACCCTCGTCAATCCAGGTGGCAATAGTATTGAGGTCTGCTGTAGTTGGTTTCTCGCCTGAGGGAGGCATAGATCCATCATTAATTTTTTGCCATAAATAACTATTGGTATGATCGCCAGGTGTGACAACGGCACCGCTGTTTCCCCCCTGCATCATTTCGTCATAAGAGGTGAGTGAAAGTCCGCCCTGTGTTCCATGACAGGAAGTACAATAAGTATTAAAAATGGATTGAATTCTGGAAAAGGATATATTACAAGTGGAGCCGTCACCATCGCATACCCCACAGGCATCCAAGGTTTGACATTCGACGCCATTTGGATTTGAACCTAAATCTGAACATGCCTGAAGGAAAATTAAAATTCCTGCACAAAGAAATATGGAAGAAAGATATTTCAATGGGGGTAGTTTAACAGGATATAGTCTTCTGTTCCAAGAGTGAATTAGTAAGGATGGAGAAGGCTTCAGGACTACCTATAAGTGGAGAAAAAGGAAAAAGGCTTGCACCTCGTATTGAGCGAAGCGAATGAAGAGGTGAGACCCATCTACGCCAAGGCTACGATGGGCAAGCAGAAATGACAAATGACCCCTCTACGTCAAGGCTGCCATGGGCCAGCCAATCTACGTTAACACTATTTATCCATCGTAACTTTTGTGTAGTTGGACGATTGACCAGCCGGCAGGTAGGCAGGCAAGTGACCACTGACCATAAACTACTATTCTTTCCCTGATTCTCCGTAAATAACCGCCAGGCAAATGAGTCCACCACCTACCCAGGCCCAGAAGCCCAATATTTCCCCTGCAAAGACAATGGCATAGAGGGAGGCGGCAACAGGCTCCATGGCGAATATGATGGCGGTTTCCGAGGGATTCAGTATTTTCTGTGCCCAAATCATCAACAAAAAAGCAATGAATGTTGCAAAAACTCCAGTCACCAAAATGGCATACACCAGGCGTTCGGACCCAATGATACTTTCAGGTTCAAAAACGAGAGCATGAATGAATGAAATACCAGTCACTGTAATGGATTGTACCAAAAAGAAGGGCAGAAGTCGAATTTTTTTCTTCAGGTAGTTATCCTGCGCAATGATATGCACAGCAAAACTCACTGCACAACCGAATGTGAGGATATCCCCAATATTTAACCCGCCACTTCCGGGCATGATGAGGAGGTATAATCCTATCGTGGCTAAGCAGACGGCTATCCAGATTCGAAGTTTTACCTGTTGGATATCCAAGGCAACCAGCATCAGCGGAACAATCAACACAGACACGGAGGTAATAAAAGCTGATTTACTGGCAGAGGTAATCATAAGACCGAAATTTTGAAAGGCATACCCCATGAAGAGGAAAAACCCACAGAGCAGGCCACCAATTAATTCATATTTTGAAATAGAAAAAATGTTTTTATGAAGCAGTAATGCTGTAAGGATGGTTGCCAGCCCAAAGCGAAGGGCAGCAAAAGAAAAAGGGGCTGCATCATTCAGGGCATTTTTCACCAAAACAAAGGTTATACCCCAAATGATGGTAACAAGAATGAGACTTGCCTGTGCTGTTAATTTATTATTCATCACCATTGAAGCCTAAAAATATGGTAGAAATACCAAAGGTGAGGTCATGAATTTCTGCTCTCTGGAATCCACCATAAACAAGCTTTCTACAGATATCTTCGCGGGAAGGGAAAAAGTCCACGGATTCTGGCAGGTAACGGTAGGCATCCGACCGGGAAAAGAGACTGCCTAATCGGGGTAATATCTGATGAAAATAAAAGGTGAACAGCGAACCCAGCCAAGAAGTTTTCGGTTTAGAAAACTCCAGAATCCCCAGCTTACCACCTGGTTTTAATACCCTGTGGAATTCCGCAATGGCTTTTTCGTAATTAGCAATGTTTCGAAATCCATAGGAGATGGTAAGAATATCTACTGAGTGAGAATCAAGGGGAAGGTTTTCTGCATCTCCCACAAGAAATTGGACCGTATCAAATTGTTTTTTGCCAGCCTTTTCTGTGGCGATAGAAATCATATTTTCTGCTAAATCAATTCCGGTGATAATTGCAGAATGGCGTTTTAGAATTTCAAAGCAAACATCTCCGGTACCGCAGGCGATATCCGCAATATGATCTCCATTGGATATATTGAGTTTCCGGACGAATATTTTTCTCCAATATATATCAATACCTAAGCTGAGAAAGTGATTGAGAAAGTCATAATTGGAGGAAATGTCGTTAAACATTTTCCTGACAAATTTTTTCTTATCTCCTCCTTCATGTATAAATTCGGGCAATTCTTTAATTCCTTTCTTCCGTTACTGGCGGAAATTTACACCTTCCCCCGTAAAAATATACTTCCAATCCTATGGGTACCTGTAAATTTTCAGGTGATTCAGACGGTTAAAGAGAAAGACTTGAAGGCCGGATTAGGCGATGCAATACAAAGTGCTATAAACCATAAGCACCCCATACTCTTTTCTTGTTCCTTTCGATTTGATGTGCGGGATCTGCTGCCCCTGCTAACGCATCCTGCCGATAAAAACCAGATTCGTATTTATTGGGAGCAACCATCCAGAGGAGCGGCATTTGCAGGAATTGGCTCTGTAGTGGATATAAGTAAAAAAAGAGAGTGTAACCCTGAATTGGTCAAAGAGGAATTGCTCCACACCATTCAAACAGGGGTAGCCCTATCGGATAATTCTCTCATTGGTCCAAGATTCATGGGAGGATTTGCGTTTAACCAATCCGAAAGACCAGATGAAACCTGGAAAGATTTTCCCCATACCCGTTTTCTCATTCCTCAATGCCTTGCAACTCTCACAGACGATGGTGCCTGGCTCACTATCTCGGTTATGGTAAATAAAGAGGATACTACAAAAAACCTCTCAGAAGAAATTAAAAAAACTATCAGCTTTTACCAGAACAGGCTTCCTGTAACTCTTCCGCCAATATCCCGGGTTGCTGTTGATAAATTCAAAGATGTACCTGATGAAAACACCTATAACCAGACCATTTACACAGCCCTTGAAAAAATCAAACCCGGGTATTTGGAAAAAGTTGTTATTTCACGTTCACATCATGTGAAAATAGGGAGAGATTTCAGTGCAGTGTCAGCAATGCAGATTCTGCGGAATGCCTACTCCAAATGTAACAGTTTCTTCTTCTCCTTCCCCGGGCAGGGGACTTTCTTTGGGTCAACGCCTGAGCGATTAATCCATTTGCGAAACGGCTATGCCAAAACGGAAGCCTTAGCCGGAACCATAGCCAGAGGAAAAAATATGGAAGAAGACCGCGTTCTGGCTGAAACTTTGTTGGACAGCCACAAAGAACGGGAAGAACATAATCTGGTGAGAGAACAGATTCTACGCAAATTGAAAGGACTGGTAAGGGATATCCAATACCCAGAAATCCCTCAAATACTTAAATTGAAAAATGTGCAGCATTTGCAAACTCCCATAGCAGGACAACTAACCGGTAGTGAAACCGTTCTTGATCTGGTTTCTATATTACATCCTACTTCTGCTGTGGCAGGTTCTCCCACCTATACGGCAATGGACCTCATAGGAAAATTGGAAAGCCATGACAGAGGGTGGTATTCAGGTCCCATTGGTTGGATTGACGCAAAAGGAGAAGGTGAGTTTTTCGTAGCATTACGATCTGCTCTGGTAAAAGATGAAGAAGCTCATGTATTTGCCGGGGGAGGAATTGTCTCTGAATCTCTGCCTGAAACAGAATGGAATGAGACCGAGCTGAAACTTCAGCCTATCATTTCAGCATTGTCCGGGGGACAAATTTAACTCCATTGAATGTGGAGCATCGAATAATGAAGATTGAATAATGAAAAAGGTATATTGATTAATGTAGTAAAATTAATCAATAATATAGAGTAAGTAATTTCAACAATTAATAATTTCATTTGGTCTAATATTTCTGTCTCCATTCTGCATCAGTTGGGGGTTAAGCATGCCTGTATTTCACCCGGTGCAAGGAATTCACCTCTCACGACTGCTTTCACTGCAATTGATGGAATTGATTGCAGCAGCCATATTGACGAAAGGGGGGCTGCGTTTTTTGCACTTGGAATTGCTAAATCTACACAGACTCCCGTTGTTTTAATTTGTACTTCAGGGACAGCTGCAGCGAATTATTATCCTGCAGTGATCGAAGCGGAAATGAGCAGAGTACCCCTCATTATTCTCACTGCTGACAGACCAGCCTTTCTTACCGGCACAGGGGCAAATCAAACCATTAACCAACAGAATCTGTATGGCAGCCATGTTCGCTATTTCAGAGATGTTGGACTGCCCGTTTCAAATACCACAACCCTAATTTCCATTTTGAAGGATGCATGGATAAATGCTGTGGGCTCTTACCAAATTAAACCCCCAGGACCTGTTCATTTAAATTTCCCTTTTAATGAGCCGCTGCTTCCGGAAAATTTAAAGGACTGCCAATCCTTAGAACCTCCCCAAGAGGAAATTAATCTTCCTTCACCCAAACCAAAAGAAATTCCAATACTGGCATTTGAAGGAAACACCCTCATTGTTTATGGTCCCATGGAAGGAAATCACCACCAGAATGAAATTATTGCCCTTGCGGAAAAATTAAAAGCCCCAATTTTTGCAGATTCTCTCTCACAAATTCGGTATGGTAATGAGTGTCCGCTGATTATCTCACATTATGATTTATTCATGCGTACTAAAGAAATAAATCCTCATCTTGTGCTGCGGTTTGGCAGAAAACCTACCTCAAAAATTTTAAATCATTATTTGGATAATTGGAAAGACAAAACCATATTGATAGATGCCTGGGAGCAGTTTAATGATGATTGTCCCCAGTATATTCAAGCTTCTATCGGTGACTTTTGCAAGGTGCAATTGGAAGCAATTAGCTCTGAGAATCAGAGGAGATGGACTGATTATATTCTACAGTTGGAAAAATCTACAAGAGCAACCATTCATAATAATGAGAAATTTTATGAAGGAAAAACTGCTAAGACCTGTATTGAGTCACTAAATGACGGAGATAATTTCATCATAGGAAACTCTATGCCTATACGAGATGTAAACAGCTTCACTTCAGTAACACCTACAAAAATTTCCACCTTCTCCAATCGGGGTGCCAGTGGAATTGACGGAGTTATTTCCACTGCATTAGGCGTTGCACAATGCAACCTAAATGCTAAATCCCTTTTGCTTATTGGTGATGTGAGTTTTTTCCACGATTTGAGTGGACTTTTAGGGAAAAGTGATACAACCCAATTGACCATTGTGGTAGTAAATAATGCAGGTGGCGGGATATTTTCATTTCTGCCCATAGCAGATAAAGGGATACAGGATTTCTCAACTTATTGGACAACTAACCCTGGGGTAGAACTCCAAAAAACGGCAGCATTATTTGGAATTCCTTACCATTTGGTAAATGACCAATTAGAATTGAAAACTCAGATTAAGAAATGCCATTCAGTTTCCGGGATTTCCCTAATTGAGATAAAATCGGATATTGAAGAAAATATTCGTCAGCATAAAAATATAGCTGAACAAATTAAGTATGCTTTAGCTGAAATTTAAGGTTGATATAGTTTTTCACCCTCAGAGTGAGCGATAATGGTTGTTCCCACTGAATCGCTGAAAATATTCACCATGGTACGCATCATATCCAAAGGCCGGTCAACAGCCAGCATGGTTCCGATAATGAGGGCGACATCTGCGTCCTGAAAACCCACTGCTTGAGTCACAATAAATATCATGACTAACCCTGCACTGGGAATTCCTGCAGCCCCAACAGATGCTAAGAGAGCTGTGATGACAATGGTGATCTGGTTTGCCAGGGTTAATTCTATTCCCAGAACCTGCCCTATAAACAAAACACCGGCACATTCGTACAAAGCTGTACCGTCCATATTTACTGTTGCACCCATGGGGAGAACAAAGGATGAGACCTTATTTGAAACACCTGCGTTCTCTTCTACACACCGCATGGTAACAGGAAGAGTTGCATTTGAAGAACTGGTGGAAAATGCAGTTGCCAAAGCTGATACCATGGCAGAAAAATGCTGTTTAGGATGAATCCCCGTTAACAGATAAAAGAGAAGGGGAAGAACCACCAGGAGATGAATAGTAAGTCCACCAGCTATAGTGAGCATGTAATGTCCCACTGCTGAAAAAAGGGCAAATCCCGAAGTAGCCACAGCCTTTGTGATGAGCCCTAAAACCCCCAGAGGAGCTACTTTGATGATGATTTGAGTTAGATTCATCATAACCTCAAAAGAAGCAGAGAAGAAATTTTTCAACCATTCTCCCTTCTTTTCATCAATTCGGGTGAGACCTACACCCAGGAATATAGCAAAGAAAATGATACCCAGCATATCTCCGGTAGAAGCGGCCTGAAAGGGATTGAGTGGAATCATACGGATCAAAATATCAGCAGGAGAGCCTGGCTTTTGTAAATTTTCAGGATTAAATGATTCAGTCCCTCCCAGGTTTACCCCAGTTCCCGGTTGAATAATATTAGTGAGGGTAAGTCCAATTAGGATGGCAAACAAACTGGTAGTAAGATAGTAAAAAAAAGTTTTTATCCCCATTCTCCCCAGACTTTTCCCCCCTCCAAT
>CAZKEL010000067.1:0-10422 GCA_964551815.1 uncultured bacterium | reverse complement strand
CCAATTTATCTGCCGGATGCAACTGAAATTGAAGGTATTGATATGGCGCTTGCATTTGATCCGGAAGTAGTTAGATTCACCTCTTTTCATTTTTCTAATGACCAATTACACAGTGATGATATCGCTGTAGTAATAAATGAACACCATTCGGGAGAGGTGAGACTTGCTTCTTATGCCCTGCGTCAGGTAAAATCTGTTCAGGGGGAATTGGGCTATGTTGAGTTTGAGGTTATCGCTGACAAGGCAACACAATCTAGTATATTAATCACGGAATTATTTGTGAATGAAATTGAAGCCGGAGGATTCCTGACTGAAAAAGATGGCAGTCAATTCATAACCTCAACTATGGAGGTGACTATTTCTCGATTACCGTTGAATTATGCATTGAATCAAAACTATCCTAATCCCTTTAATCCAGTAACACATATAGATTTTGAACTTTCTCAAGATGGAATCGTTACAGTATCAATATTCGATATGAAAGGTGCACTTATAGAACACTTGGTTAATGGATGGATGGCAGCAGGTTATCACCAAGTTACCTGGCAGGGAAATCATCTCTCCAGTGGATTATATATTGTAAGAATGGATGCAGCCGGAGGAGAAGTTTCCAAGACTATTAAGATGACATTGATAAAATAAATGCTGACTTTTTATATTGTTTGTAATTAAAATAGACTTTTAATATTACCTGCTAATCAATGATGCAAATTTTTGATATTTAATTTTTATTAAAGCCCTTTGTATTTGCCCTTTGTGATTTTTTTGCAAAGGGTTTTTTGTTTGCTACAACTATATATTAGAAAGAAACAGATTTTTTTGCCGGATCAATGGGGAGGAAGACCATATCCGGTGCCATCATATGCGTCAAAATAAACTACCATATTTAATTAGTATTATAATAATACTCTTTATCGGGTGTGAGGAATCGCTAAATGATTCATCCTCTCTGGATTCAGCAAAGGAAAATACCTTTGGTAAATCCTCTACCGGTGGGGTAGAAAGAAATATCAGTGATTATTTTTATAATTTTGATAATGAAATCTATGCTCACTTTTTATTTTATAGTGAGCCTTATTATCCTGGTGGCTCAAGTACTACTAAAAATCCCGGTATATTAGATCCAACCAGAGACACGCTGTCCTTTTTTACCTTCCCGGATTATCTCATAGATCTGACTCCTGCCAATATTGATGTGAACGCCAAATTGTATCGGTTGAACGAAACGAATTCAATGGAAGATAATTGGTGCAGCAATCTGATTGTTAACGGTTCCTGCCCTGATAAGTTAGATTTTAATTCAGATAGTTCTTATTCTGACGGAAAACATGAAAAATTTGTAAAAAGGGATACCACTTTTACAATCTCTTGGGTAGATTTAGATTTTATGCAGTGGGATTCTGCAGACGGTCGGTATAAAGTAGGTCTGTCTGAACCAAATACTTTAGACTCCACAGATGCTTATCTTTTTAGTGGTGATACCACGGACACTTATGATTCTCTTATTTATATAGGTATCATTGATACCGTTTATAATTTGCCCTATACTCCTGTAGAAAACCTTCAATTCATTGATCGTTCAGAGTGGGAGCAATATGATACTACTTTCCTCAGCAATACCCTTTTCCATACCTTGGAGAAAACTTTCAGATTTAATATTTCAGTATTGGGGCCTGACTCCGTCATGTTTAGAAAGAATGGAGATTGCGATAGAGACGGGGAATGGGATGCAGCTGAATCCTATTCTGATTATGGAGCCGATTGGTGTCCTGACAGTCTGGAAACTGGTGGGGGTGTTTGCTCTGCAGCATCAATTAACGAGCCTTGTAATTGTGGTACCACTATAAATGCTGATTGGCAGTCTGGTGCAGACCTCGATCCAAATAAGGATAACTGGAGAGATTGTGGTTGGGATGGTATCTGCAGTGATGATCCTAATTATGATGGGGCAGATTTTAACGGTACGGAAGGGAACGGAATTTGGGATACTAATGAAGGGTTAGACCAAAACGGCAAATACGATTTAGGCGAATTTTTTGTTGACCGTAATAATGGAGTCATTGACCCTGCTGAGTTATTTTATGACCGCGTTGTTGATGGAGAATTTGGATTTGGAGACTCTTTTGAAGATAGAAACTGTAATGGTGACTGGGATGGTGCGGAGACAGCAGATGCGGGAAACGGTATCTGGGATGATGATGAAGCGTTTATTGATACCAATGGGAATGGTAGTTGGGATAGTGGAGAACCATTATATACTATGAGTGAAAAGCCCGTTAACTTTCTAGCGAATTATACCACAGATTTTGCTGACAGCTGTCATCAGGAAGTGTACGGGAAATGTGTGAAGGGGATAGATAAGCTTCTAGCATCACAGGAGTCAGTGACACTTTTTTCTCATTACGATGCTTCAGGTAACGCCCAATTTGTAACCTATGACAGCCTTATCGTCACTCTGCCGGACTCAACAACAAGGTCAGCAATTTTTGCAGATGTGGACTCCATTGTAACAGTCTTTACCAATGTAAAAATTGAATCACTGCCAGGGGCTTCTGCCGATTACCATGTTACCAAGACAAAATGGTTTGAGCCAATAATGGATGAGCTGGCAGTGGATACCGTTCGTCATTATGGATATGACTATCATATCTTTAAAGTAGCTGAGACAGGAAATATCAGCAAAATGATTCATCCTGAATATTTTAATCATTATGGGTATTATAACAGTTTTGAAGATCTGAAGGAAGGGCTTTGGGAAGAGGCTTTGGCAAGTGAGGAGCAGTATATTTATGCTTTTGGCGGTAAGTTAAGATCAAAGGAATATTTCTATAAAGACACTTCCGTTGTCAGGTCGGTTGCAGAATACAGGGTGGAGGAAAAATATGAAGTCCAGTTTTGTGATGGTGACGGGCAGAAAGACGGGGAGTGCTCTGTAGATAATAATGGTATTCCCATAGACGGGATAGGCGATGACGAGTCTATTACTGTCCCTATGAGAACCATTTTATTTACTCAAAATACTGACGGTACTTTTAATTGTCTGGCAGATCAGTCAATCGTTACGGACTATACTGATTGTTCCAGGGACTCTTCTCTTACAGATGTTTTTAAAATTATCCGAACAAAAACAATAACTATGGTGGGGAATGGTGTTGAGTTTGGAACAAGAAATTCCATTTATCTGGCAAAAGGGTTAGGGATAGCTGTTGATAAGTTAGAAATGCGCTGGACTGAACCCTTCTGGGAGTCAGATGGGAATGGTTGGAAAGAGTTTAGTCGTCTGGAATTGAGAAAGTTGCAGGCAGGTAGTGCCGGAAGGGTTAAGTCTATATTTGAGCCTGTGAGAAAAATTTCCCTTGATCAATTCGAAGATGAAGAGGTATTTGACTATGAACCTTATCGTTATGCTCCCACTTATGGGATTCACAGACTGAGGCTGCCTAATGAAAATTAAATTCATTCTTTTAATTATAATTTCTCTTTCAATAGTCAGATCTGGTACAGAAGGAACGATTCGGGGTAATGTCTCCAATATGGAGGGAGAAAATTTAGTAGGTGCACAGATATATATTGAAGAGTTGGGAATTGGTGCCGTTGCTGACCCGGATGGTAATTATATTCTCTTAAATGTACCGGTTGGAACCTATGATGTTACTGCTACTATGATTAGTTATGCCACCAAGGTGTATGGTGATGTAGAAGTAATCATGGATAATACAGTTTGGCTGAATATTACCCTTGAAGTGGAAGCCTTAGAGGGTGATGTGATTTATGTGAGCGGTGAGAAAGCTCTGGTGGAAAAAGGTTCGACTGCAAAGAAAATCACCATTGGGGAAGAAGCTATTGAAGCATTGCCCATCAGGGATGTATCAGAATTATATTCTCTTCAATCCGGTGTGGTAAAGGTAGAGGGTGGAATGCGTGGTGGAATTCCTGATCATGAAGAAAAGGGTCTGGAAGAGGTACATGTACGTGGCGGTCGTTCAGGGGAAATAGCCTATCTTATTGATGGCATGTATATTCGAAATCCCATTTATGGTGGAATAGGAAATGGTACAAGATTAAATTTATTTGCGGTAAAAGAATTTGACTGGCAGCCCGGAGGATTTAATGCGGAATATGGGGATGCTATGTCTGCGGTTTCAAATTATCATACTGCCAGCGGTGGTGAAGAGTTTGCCTATAAGTTTAAATATGAGACCAGTCTCGTTGGTGCTGCAATGGGGAACCGCTATGATGAACTGCGGGGGTATAACGACTATAATCTTGGATTCGGCGGAACCATGCCGCTTCTGTCCAAACTGAGATATTGGGTTTCCGGTCAATTTACCAATTATGATAATTACCGCGTTCTGAAATTTGATGATAAAATTTATGATGTGAATGACAGGGGTGGAGTGAACAATAAATTAAATGCAGTGCAGCCCTGGGACTCTGTTGCCACCTTCCGTGGATTTGGTGTTGATAATACCTGGGATGTATTCGGTAAGCTCACCTATAAATTCACCAGTAAGCTGCGCTTTAATTTATCCTATTGGAATGTAGCTGCTCATCGAAAAGGATTCTCCCCAACATTTTTATATTGGGATGAAGGGCAAAATGAACTTTTCAGGGATACCAGAAGAATTGCTACAGAAATAAATCACTCCGTTTCATCTAAAACATTCTATTCGCTGCGATTTTCTCAGTTTGAGCAGGAAGCCTTCCTTGGGGTGCGGCTATTAGACAGTGATGCAGATGGATATCCAGACTGGTTTGAGTGGAGTCATGGTGCAGGAGAGCGAACCAATGGGGAGGGGAATAAACAAATTTCTGACCCCTATAATCCTTATGTTGTCCCCTATTCAAGTTTTGGCGACTCTGTTTTTTATACCCGAAAAGATGGTAACGGACCGGAAGAATGGACCAGCGGATGGTACTTTGTAGATAATAATAATGATGGCTTAAACGATATAGTGCCTGGTAATTATAATTGGGATGTGGCAGAACCTTTTAACGATATAAACCGTAATGGGGTATTTGATGAAGGGGTGGATGAATTTAAACTTGAAAACGATTTTGATAATAACGGAGTATGGACAGGTCCAACTTTAGTTGAAGAAGCGGAATATAGAGATGGAAGCTACTGGTTGACTCCGGAAATGTATGTTGATTTTGAAGATTTTCTTGATACGGAGTCTTTTTGGAATTTTGTAAATCAGGACCCTTATATAGCCTATGGCCCCAATGCAGGGACATATTTTACTTGGTTGGCCTATAATTCTGATTCATTATACTTTTTGCCATCGGGGGTTTATGAATGGCAGGAAAACCGTGCATTTGGTGGTCATGACAGACTGTATCAGAAATCAAATGCCCTTACCAATGAAATGCGTTTTGATCTCACCTCCCAATTAACGGATAAATGGCGTGCAAGGGTTGGCATTGATTTAAAATCACATAAACTTAATTTTTATCAGGTTACCAATCCATGGGATGATGTAGGTGCTTTGCGTCAACGATTTGCGGAACAATGGGATGATTTTGGCGCTGATGGAGTGGAATGGCAGAATTCAGAAGACGGTGAGCCTGACCCCGGTGAAGGAAATGGACAGTGGGATGCAGGTGAAGTTTTCGACGACTTTAACGGGAACGGAAAATGGGATGACTTTGTGGAACCTATGGAAGTAGCTGGTTATTTCCAGAATACATTTGAAGTGCCCTGGATGGTTATAAATGCAGGGGTGCGTGTAGATGCTGTGAATTATAATTCAAAAATTTGGTCTGACCCCGATAATAATTTTTCTCCCACAAAGCCTTGGTTCTGGGAGGATTGCGGGCTGGACGGTTATTGTGCAGGCCATAATAATTCAGCCTCAGATATTGATGGTGACTATGCTCATGACCCGGATATTGGAGAAAATGACGGAATCTGGAATCATAACGAAAAAACTACTGATGATTTCGGGGCTATTGGAGGCAGAGTATTTTTCAGAGATTCAGAGTGGCAGTATAAATTCAGTCCCAGAATTGGTGTGAGCCATGTTATTACCGACCAATCTACCTTTACATTTAACTATGGTATCTATTATCAAACTCCGGTTTATGAAAATATCTACTTAAATACCAATAGGCAGGAAGATCCCCAGGAAGTCATTGAAGAGTCTGCCGGATATATCGGTAATGCAACCATGACAGCTTCCAGAACTCAGTCTTATGAATTTGGTTTTAACGTACAAGTTGGCAGAAACTGGGCGTATTCAGTAGCAGGTTGGGTGAAAGATATGGATCAGCTTACTTCATCAAAAACTTATCGTTCAATGTTGGGGGAATATTCTGTTGCCACTAATGGTGACTATGGAACTGCAAAGGGTATTGATCTTACTTTAGAAAATCGTGGTCAATTAATAAATACCACAATTCAATATACTTACTCCAAAGCAAAAGCAAATGGAGAATATGATCAGGCTGCATTTGGTAATCAGTTTGTAGATGCTCCCACACAAGAATTTACTATGCCTTTTGACCGGCCTCATGACCTCACCGTTCAGCTTTACACTTTTTTACCCTTTGGAATAAATGCCTCTCTCACCGGGTTTTATCAGTCAGGGATACCCTATACCGGTATGTTGAAAAAGGGCGATGGAGAGCCCTACGAAGACTTGCTGAATAAATATTCGAAAAGAACTGATTCCTACCAACAGATTAATATTTCCTTCTCTAAGTATATTACTCTTGCTGATATGAAATTAGCGCTGGGGCTTAATGTATTTAATTTGACAAATTATCGAAATGTGCTTGATGTTTTTCCTGAAACTGGTCATCCTGAAGAGCGGTCAGATTACTACACTAAAAACATAGGTCTGCCCGAAGAAGGAAAGACAATTTCAAATTCTTATTATGATATCCCCTGGCATTACAGCAGTCCCAGGGAATTCAACTTTTTCATAAGGATAGACTATAAATAAATTATGAAGATGGTTTTTAATATCCTGATTTTTCAGGTTGCTCTTTTGCTTGCTGCTGAAACTCCGGAAGCTGAGAATACTGCCGGAAAGTTTAAGGGCCGCAGTTTGGGAAGAATCGGGGACTATGGGTATCCTGATAACCCCCAATTAGACCGGGCAAAGGGATATCTCTTGAAAGGGAAAATCAACAATGCTGTCTCAAACTATGGAAATTTCATCAGTTGGGATTTTCACCCTGCCGGGTTGTGGAATAATTTTGCTTATCTACCTCATGTTGGGTTTGTAGCAGGGGTACCCGGTCATGTATATTCTTCGAAATGGTCCTCCGTTTCTTACAAATCATGGGTCAAGGAGACGGTACAAATTGGTACTGAAACCGTTGATTTATGGACCTCTAAGGATGCCTTTAATGCCTGGATGGAAGACGTTGAAATTTCGGACTCCGGTGAATTTACCGGTAATTTTCTTACGGTAGTATATAACACTATTGATGACAGAGGTGATATTGGAACCCGCAGATCAGCCATTGATGAGATTGATCTCGATGGTGAACTTCAATGGATTTTAGACAGGGTAGAGGAAAAACTTATTTTATATATTCGTGATATAAGTCTTGACCCTAACTATCCTGAGTCACTAATCGGGTTAGCCTATCCTTGGTCTATACGTCCTGGATTGAAAGAACGCACAGACGAATTTGACAAATACGATTATGGTGAAGATCTGGAAGAATGGACTGAGGACGATAATTACGAATATTATGGGGCGACCTTTGCTGAATCATGGTTCACCCGGGATAACGGGGCAAGGCTCACAGACTGGCAGGCGTCAACAAAGTCCCGGTTCAACACCCATAACCTGGTTAGAACTGCCGGTGAGATGTTTGGCTCAACACAATTTACTGATAATGCAGATCCGGATGCCTTGCTGGCCCACAGTGCTTTAACAGCTACCTGGCCTGAACGCTATAATGTAGAAACAGGCGAGTTTGAAAAATTCTGGCCCGGAGGCTGGGCAGATGAGTATTATGGTGAAAATCCCGGTGTATGGGCAGAAAAGGGAATTACAGATTGCCAGAAAGACCGCCTTGATGATGATTGCTGGAAGCCCTTACCGGGCAGGCATATATCAGATATGGATGTGTATATGGAATTTGATGACCGCTGGGCACATTTAGGGAATCGGGTTGTTGATAACGAATATGAAGCAACTGGTTATCCTATGGGACTTAAGGTTATGTCCATGGCACATTCTTATGGAATTTCCTACGCAGAGGATGTCATGTTTGTAACCGTGAATATCCGTAATGAAAGTGGTGACTTTTGTGCCTATAAAAAAGATAAGAACGGAACTGCCTTTCCTGTAATTGATTCCCAGGGAAATGTGGTCTGTGAAGAAGGGCTTATCATGCCTGACGGAACTAAGCTGAACCGGGGGAAGGGATTTGACTATAAAGACCTGTATTTAGGGTTTTATATGGATGCGGATGTACTTTCAACGGATGCTGCAGGGAACTTCAATGTGCATACAAACTCTGATGATTTTATGCGCTATATTGATTGTTTGATTTCAAAAGATGAATATCCTGATGGTTGTCCTGAAATTCAGGGGAATCAACTGAGAATCAGTATGGCCATTATCGGAGACTGGGACGGTGAGTCTAACGCCGCCACAGGATACAGCATGAGAGATGGCGAAAATAAAGGTCCCGATTTTGGGGTGGTGGCTGTACAGTTATTAGACTCCCCCTATGCTACAGACCCTGTTGATTTGGATCAGGATGGCTTTAATGATATCTTCCCTGGTGAGCGGCTGAAAATGACGGATTGGCATTGGTTTGATTGGTATAATCGGCCCGGGGTAGTCTCCAGAGAATCTAATTCAAACTGTTGTGCTGGTGCTCCCGGAAGAGCGCAGGCAAGGAATAAGGAGCTTATTCAGTATAAAGTTATTGCAGGAGATAATACTAATTTATCAGATTTTGAAAAAACAGCCTTTTTCCATACTGCTGACCCGGAGGCTGACCTGGATTCAGAGTTAAACCCTCATTTTGATTCTCTGGACGGACTTGAACAGACGGTATTCTTTAGAGAAGGAGAGGAAGGATTAGACTGTGTACTGGAAATGAGTACAGGACCCTTTGATTTGGAAGTAGGAGAAACCGTCTCATTTTCCTTCTCCATTATCTATGGTCAGAATATTGAAGATTTGAAACAGAATGCAAAATTTGCACAAATCATGTATAACTCTCATTATCAGGGTTATACGGCACCATTGACCCCTGAGCTCATGGCTTTGTCTAAACATAATAAGGTTGAACTGTATTGGGATGATTTATCAGAATCCTCCAAAGATGTTATTACCGGATATACGGATTTTGAAGGTTATAAAATTTATAAAAGTAAAGACGGTGGGGAAACCTGGGGACTGCCTGAAGATGAAATTGTAATTGAAAATGTGTCTGTAGGCTGGCAGCCTTATGTGCAATTTGATTTGTCTAAAGAAGCAGACTCTCTTTTTAATGTGACTTCAGATACCACCAGAGGAGCCAGTGTTTCAGGTCAGGATCCCTTAGCACCCTGGTTCAGCCTGGGCACCGATACCGGGCTGGATAATCTCCTCCTTGATTCAAAATGTTGGGTCTGCAGCGGTTTAGATCAATCAGCTTGCGGGAATGCTCCTCAGTGTAGTTGGGATGAAACAGCAGGATGTGTTGAAGGACCCGGAGATGTTTCCGGAATTATTGCTGCCTGTAACGCAGACAGTTCTCTGGTATGTGACGAGTATAAAAATTGTTGTGGTATTTCTCATAAAGACTTTGCAGATTCACTGTCAGTGGACAACTCACCCCAATGTTTTGTGGATGGTGAACCTCTACATTCAGGCGATACTAAAACCTACAGATACAAATTTGTTGATGAAAATGTTTTTGACGGAATTAAATATACCTATTCTCTGGTAGCCTATGATATTGGGGTAATGCCCCGGGTAACCACCTATGTAGATACGCTTGATGCCAATGGAAATGTGATAGGGCAGGTGCCCTCAATTATCTCTATTCCCGATCCTGAGAATTGGGGACTTGAAAATTCATTTCAGACGCTTGAATCGCCAAGGGGTACCACAATTCAGGATAAAAACTTCACTACCATCATTCCAGGATATACTCCGGAAGAATATCTCACTAATGTAAAAGTGGTTCCAAATCCTTATATTGTGCAGTCTGATTTTAATGAAACCAACTATAAAAAGTCTATTCGATTTACCAGGCTTCCTGAAAAATGTACCATTACTATTTTTACGGTAACAGGGGAGAAAGTTCAGGAATTAAAACACGACAATGCGACTGATGGAAATGAAATTTGGGATCTGAGATCCTACAACAATCAGGAAATTGCTCCCGGTCTATACCTTTATACCGTAGAGACACCCAATGGTGAGAAGATGGTAGATAAATTTGCTGTGGTACGCTGAT